>VFHF01000168.1 GCA_009392095.1 SAR202 cluster bacterium | reverse complement strand
CGGCTTTGATATTTTGGTTGCAGGTGTAACTGTGCTAGGCGCAGGCGGATGCGCATTCACGGCGAACCAGGTCTCGACCACTAACGCGACTGAAACTTGTAACTTCTCGGCAGCATTCGCTGCTCAGACCGGAGACCTGACCATCGGCGAATCGTTCTCCATTGCCTACCTGGGCAACGAAGACGTGACGATCCCGCAGTTTGTGGGCGCCGGGCCATTTAGCATCCGCTTGACCAACAAGGCCTTAGATGCCGGTATATCTGTGGTCGACGGCCCGGACGGCGGAGTGGTAAGCGGACTGGACATTTCGGTGTCTGATTTCGACCCGTCCACCAATATCGTGACTTTCGGGATTCAGGCCGGTGAAGAACTTCAGGCCGGCGACCAATTCACCGTGCAATATATGAACCGGGAAGATTTGGCAGTCCCGGCGACGAGCCTCGTAACCCAGGAGAGGCTATTCCTGGAAGCAATGGAAGATATCTTGCCAGGCATCAACAAGATCATCGTTTCGCCTGATGCGGAAACGGTACTGATACTCGGCGGCCAGGGTGGCATCGTACCAGTACCGTTTGGACCTCCTGCTCCGTAAGTTAGCCGCAAATTCAACCGGTAACTCCATAGCAACAAACCGATCGTCAACTAGAAATAAAAGGGGTCTCCATGAGGAACCTAGTCATCGCCGGGGTCATAGTAATCCTGGCCTTAATCGTCATAACTCAAAGCCTGTACGTGGTACAGGAGACCGAGCAGGTGGTGGTCACCCGGTTCGGTGACGTAAGAAGCGTTCGCACGTCACCTGGCCTCTACCTGAAAGCCCCGTTCGTCGATACCGTCATAAGCTACGACAAACGGCTATTGCGGATCGACGCGCCGCCTAGCCAGTTCCTGGACCGCGACATCAACATCCTGGAGATTGATGTCTACGGCCGGTTCCGGATCGTCGACCCCCGGGCGTTCCTGCAGACGCTGACCACTGAAGAAAACGCCCGCAGCATTCTGGCCCAGCGGATCAACTCATCCCTACGTGCTGAGGTCGCTGAGCGCAGCCGTGAACAGATCATCGGCGGCAATGTCGAACTCGACGAATCCGGCGAGCCAGTTACTGACGATGAAGGCAACTCCCAGGTCCTGCCGACAAATTCCCGGACGGAGTTGCTGCAAGACGTGATCGCAGCAGTCCAGGTGAACCTCGCTCAAGAAGAGCCTTCTTTCGGTGTCAACATGATCGATATCCGCATCAAACGTGCCGATTTCCCTCAGGAAGTTGCCGGACGAATCTTTGAGCGGATGCGCTCCGACCGTGAAAAGATATCCCGCCGGCTGCGTGCTGAAGGTGAGGAAGAGGCCCGAACCAGACGGGCCGCCGCCGACCGCGATGTGGAAGTTATCCTGGCTGCTGCGGACAGGGATGCCAACCGGCTCCGAGGTGACGGCGAGGCCCAGGCGATCGCGATCTTGGCCGAGTCCCTGAACAAGGACCCAGAATTCTTCTCCTTCCGGAGAAGTTTGCAGGCCTACGAAGCCTTCTTGAACCAGCAGACGACGGTCATCCTGTCATCCGAGGCTGACATCTTCAAATTCTTGCAGAGCCCCGGGGAAGGGTCGAGCGATACCGCCGGGGGCGGCGCCGCCGGCACCGACTCTCTAGGACTGCCAATAACAAACGCCAACTAACGTCCCGCAATCCTACGTCCCTCGTCCAGCCCCTTAGTGGTCTTCTCGGGGGACGTTATTATTATGCGGAACCCCTGTTCCAAACGCATGGGGACTTCTTCAGCGGTACATCCGGTGGCGCAGGGGACACCGAACTCCTTACAGGCTTCAAGGATGGTTAGCAGGTTAGCCTGCACATCAGGATGGCCGGCGTTTCCCTTGTGACCCATAGCAACGGACATGTCGCCCGGACCGGCCCAGATGGCTCCAATGCCTTTTACTTCCCGCAGGATATCCCGCACGTTCTTCACGCCAACTGGGTCTTCGATGATGCCAACTAAGAGCATGTTGCCGTCAGGGTCTAAAGGCCAAAGATCGGCCGCGTCGTAATACTCGGCGGGCGTTAAGCCCCAATAACGCGGTGCGATACGGTACCACCACCCCCGCTCTCCTTCCGGCTCAAAATCGGCCACGCCTGGCACTTGAGGATACCGGGCTGCCACCACTGCGGCTTTGGCGTCTTCAACGTTATCCAGATGGGGCAGCACCAACCCATACACTCCCGCGTCCAGAGCTTGTTTTAGGACCCATTGGTTGCGTTCCCGGAAGTTGGGCGGCACCCGTACAAAGGGCGCTGGGTCCGCCTGCAATGATCCCATCTCAGACACCTTTTTGCGGTTCATCAGGAACTGGAGCATGGTTCGCAGGTCGTTAAAGCTAAAACCTTGATGTTCCATCTCCACGATCACCATGTCGTAGTCAGCATCCCCGACAAACGTCATGTCATCCAGGTTCCCGTTCCAGACCAAGCCGGAGCAGAATACCGGTTTGTCCTGTTCCAATAGCTCTATGACCTTGTTGTAGCGGACCATGGTCTCTCCTTTTGATTCGGGATTTGATAATCGGTTTTATCCAGGACGCATCGCATGATACGAACGCCCAGCTAACACCGTGTCGATTTGCGCGGGATTATGAAACGGGCTGCCGCGTTTGTCCACAGGAAGCATATCTGAGCGCGTTGACGGGCGGGTTAAAATCGCCTACATTCTACGAACGCCTGAATCACAGTTCTCTTCAGGCAACAACAGACGACCTCCCCGAGTCTCCCGGCGTTATAAGGACGTCAATGAACATCCACGAGTTCCAATCCAAGGAAGTATTCGCCCTATACGGCATCCCGGTACCCCGCGGCATCGTCGCGACCACTCCTGCAGAGGCGAAAACGGCAACCCAAGAACTTGGCGGCCAGTCGGTCGTCAAGGCCCAGATACATGCCGGAGGAAGGGGCAAGTCGGGCGGCGTGCAGTTGGTGCGCAGTCCTGGAGAGGCTGAAGAAGCAGCCCAAAGGATGTTGGCGTCCAACATCGTCACACCCCAGACCGGACCGGACGGCGCTCCTGTAGAGAAGCTCTTGATCGAGGAATTGGCCGACATAAAGCAGGAACTCTACGTAGCGTTGACCATCGATCGCGGGCACCGGGGTCCGGCGATCCTAGTAAGCACCAAAGGCGGCATGGACATCGAAGAAGTCGCCGCTAACAATCCCGAAGATATCCACACAGAACCCGTGGACCCGTTATCTGGCTTGATGCCCTTTCAGACTCGGCGTTTGGTCCGTCAACTGGGGCTGGGCCCGGCCGTGGCCGGCGATGCAGCCAAGGTCCTTTCCGCCCTGTACCGGGTGTTCGTGGAGAACGATTGCACCTTGGTTGAAATCAACCCGCTGATCATAACCGGTGACGACCGCGTGGTGGCCTTGGACGCCAAGATCAACTTGGACGACGATTCTATGTTTCGCCATGCCGACCTAATGGCGTACCGGGACATCAATCAAGAAGACCCATTAGAAGCACAGGCTTCCGACCTAAATATCGCTTATGTAAACCTGGACGGCGACGTTGGCTGCCTGGTCAACGGGGCGGGTCTCGCCATGGCCACACTGGACGTGACCAATGCCGCCGGAGCAGCCCCCGCCAACTTCCTGGACGTGGGCGGCGGGGCCACACCCGAGAAGGTCGCCAACGCCGTGAAGATCATCCTCTCAGACCCCAACGTAAAAAGGGTTTTGGTCAACATCTTCGGCGGTATCCTGCGCTGCGACATCGCCGGGGAGGGCATCGTGTTGGCCTACAAAGAGACTGGCTCGACCGTTCCGTTGGTGGTGAGGATGCTTGGCACCAACGTGGTGGAAGGCAAAGAAATCCTGGGCACATCGGGTCTGCCGGTGGTCTTCGCGGAGACCCTCACTGACGCGGCGGATGCCATCAAACAACTGAAAGTTTAGCCATATGCCTGCTTGGAGATAAAGCTCGATGGGAGTATTGGTCGACGAAACGACACGGGTAATGGTGCAGGGTATAACGGGGCGAGAAGGTAGTTTCCATGCCCGCGCCTGCATGGCCTACGGCACTAACGTGGTTGCCGGCGTAACTCCGGGCCGGGGCGGAACGATGTTCGAAGACAAAGTGCCGGTCTTCAACTCCGTGGAAGAAGCTGTGGCGCACACCCAGGCCAATATGGCGCTGATCTTTGTCCCGCCGGCCTTCGCTCCAGACGCCATCGCCGAGTCCACCGACGCTGGGATACCACTGATCGCCTGCATCACGGAAGGCATACCCGTTCAGGACATGGTCAAGATCTATCGGTACATCGAGAACAAGCCCACACGGCTCATCGGCCCCAACTGCCCAGGGCTGATCAATCCGGGGGCCAGATGCAAGATCGGAATCATGCCTGGAGCGATCCATCTGCCGGGCCGTGTCGGCGTGCTCTCCCGCAGCGGCACGTTGACCTACGAAGCCGTTGGGCAACTAACGGCCTTGGACCTCGGCCAATCAAGCTGCGTTGGAATCGGCGGCGACCCGATAATCGGCACTAATTTCGTGGACGTTTTAAAGCTGTTCGATGCCGATCCAGATACTGACGCGGTCGTTATGATTGGGGAGATTGGCGGCACCATGGAACAAGACGCCGCGGCTTTCGTAAAAGCTGCTTTTAAGAAACCCATCGCAGCCCTGGTGGTCGGCGCATCGGCCCCTCCGGGCAAGAGGATGGGCCACGCCGGAGCGATCATCACCGGAGAGAGCGCCACGGCCGAGTTCAAGATCGCCGCCTTGAAAGACGCAGGTGCCTGGATCATTCACACTCCCGCCGACATCGGCTCTACTGCCCAGGAGATGTTGCGGAGCAAAGGCCTGATTTCCTGAGGCTTTCCCGTCGGCCCGGCATTTTTCGTTGTTAGGCAAATCCACGCCTGGTATACTGGGTTTAAGTGACCTGGCGCACTAGATTCCGCTTTACCAAACCACCCTCGGATCCATTAATGGAATACGAAACAGTCATCGGACTTGAGGTCCACGTCCAACTCCAGACCCAGAGCAAGATGTTTTGCCCTTGCCGGGCCGATTATCACGATGCGCCCGTGAACAGCCGGGTTTGCCCTGTGTGCTTGGGACTGCCGGGCTCGCTGCCGGTGATAAACAAAAAGGCCGTGGAATACACCATCATGATGGGCTTGGCCTTGGGCTGCGAGATTCCCGGTCTGACAAAGTTCGACCGCAAGAACTACCCCTACCCCGACCTGATGAAGGGTTATCAGATATCCCAGTACGATATGCCGCTGGCTATGAACGGCCGACTGGAAATCACCGCCGACGGTCAAGACAGTTCCGTGCGTGTGGAACGGGTGCACCTGGAAGAGGACGTGTCCAAACTTCAGCACGTTAACGGCGGAAATAACGATGCCCACAGCCTGGTCGATGTGAACCGATCGGGAGTGCCGCTCATGGAGGTGGTGAGCCACCCGGACATGCGCACTCCCGAAGAGGCCCGTTCCTACCTGACCAAGCTGCACTCGATCATCCAATATCTGGGAGTATCCACTGCCAATGCTCAGGATGGCAGCTTCCGGTGCGACGCCAACATAAGCCTGCGGCCCTTTGACCAAGAAGAATACGGCACGAAGGCTGAGATCAAGAACATGAACAGCCTAAGCGCGGTGTTCCTGGCCTTGAACCACGAAGTAGAACGCCAACGCAAGGTCTTGGATTCCGGCGAGCGGGTGGTGCAAGAGACCCGAGGGTGGTCCGAAGAGCGAGGCGCAACCTACTCCCAGCGCAGTAAAGAAGAGGCTCATGACTACCGATATTTCCCGGAGCCTGACCTACCGCCGCTGGTCGTGGACCAAGTATGGATCGAAGAGATCCGCGCCAAGATTCCTCAGCTACCCGCTGACCGCCTGAAGTCTTTCATGGACGCCTACGGCCTGCCGGAATACGACGCCCGGCTGCTGACCAACTCCCGGGCCATGGCCGATTACTTCGATAAGGCAGCCGGTTTCAGACCCACAAGTGGAGACGAATCCGACAGGTTTGCAAAGAATATCAGCAACTGGATGCTGGGCGATTTAAGTAGGCTGCTAAACCTCCAGAACATGGAAATCGAACAATCATCGGTGTCTCCTGAACACCTCTTTGAACTGATAAAACTGGTGGACGAGGGTACCGTGAGCGTCTCAATGGCCAAGACCGTATTGGAAGAAGCCTTCGAATCGGGCGGCTCTCCGGCGCAGATCGTCCAGGAAAAGGGCTATACTCAGATAAGCGATTCGTCGACTGTCGAGTCGGCTGTCGGCGAGGCCATTGACGCCAACCCCCAGGCCGTGTCGGACTACATGGGCGGGAAAGAGACCGCCGCCAAATTCCTGGTCGGCCAGGTGATGAAGATTACCAAGGGCCAAGCCAAGCCCGACTTGGTGAACGAATTAGTTGTGGCAGCGCTAGAAAATCTTAAGTAGAGCTTAATTTTTCGGACTCCCGTTAAACGCGGGTATAATCGAGCAGGTGGGAATCATCCGCCGAGGTCAAGCGATGAACGATTTCATGAACGTGGTGCAACTACTGATTTCCATCCTTTTGGTGGTTGTTATTCTAGCCCAGGTCAAAGAGGGCGGCGGCGGGTTGTTCGGCTCCGCGTCCTCGACCGTCCGCACCCGCCGGGGGCTAGAGAAGACCCTGTTCCAGTTCACCATCTTTCTTGCGGTTTTGTTCGTAGTGATTTCAATCATCAGCGTCCGGGTAGGCTAGCAAAGGGCGACCTCTCCGCCCGGCCCTGCCATGACTTCGTCTCTACTGGTCTTCACCACTGACTTCGGCCTTTCCGACGCCTATGCCGGGGTCATGAAGGGTGTTGCACTAAGCATCAACCCCGGCCTCAGTTTTATCGACTTAACCCATCAGATATCGCCTCAGAACGTCGCGCAAGGATCATTCCTTCTAGGCCTCAACCACCACTACTTCCCAGAGGACGCCATCCACGTTGCCGTCGTAGATCCTGGAGTGGGCACGGACCGCCGTCCGGTGCTGCTGACAGCGCCTTGGGGCCGTTTCGTTGCCCCGGACAACGGTCTGCTCACGGGCGTCATCTCTGGGTACCTCGCATTACAACCCGAGGCTGCCGGCCCCGTTGACCTCCCCGAGGGGCTCACAGCCGTACACCTGACCAACCCCGACTACTGGCGGCACCCGGTCAGCCATACCTTTCACGGCCGTGACATCTTCACTCCAGTGGCGGCACACCTGTCCTTGGGCATGGAACCAGAGGGCTTAGGCGAAGTTGTCAGAAGTCTGTTCTACTTGCCAATGCCCAAACCAATCAACCACGCCGGTACGATCACCGGCCAGGTGATCTACCAGGACACCTACGGCAACCTGGTGACCAACATCCCCGCCGACAGCCTTCCCCCGGCAGAGTCGGTTGAAGTGCGAATCAAGGGCCATAGCATCGTTGGCCTAAGCCGCACCTTCAACGACGACAACTACGCCAACGACAGCGGATTGATCGCCCTGACAGCCAGCCACGGGTACCTGGAAGTCGCTCTAGCCAACGGCAATGCGGCGGTCTTGCTGTCAGCCAGCGAAGGGGAAGTTGTCCAGGTCGTCACCTAGTCCGGTTGACATAGGCAGGCGGCGTGCTACCATTGTCGAAAATCCACTTTGTGCGTATACACCATCCTTCTTCGGAAGGACAGGAGGGATCATGGAACTCGACCGTAACGGTCTGCTTGACCTTTATAAGACTATGACGACGATTCGCCAATTTGAAGAGCGGGGTATTCCGGAGACTGGCCAAAGAGGCATGTCAGCCTCCGTCCATTCCTCCGCGGGCCAGGAGGCCGTGCCCACCGGCGTGTGCGCCAACCTCACAGATGAAGACTACATCGGCAGCACCCACCGGGGACACGGCCACTGCATCGCCAAGGGCGTCGACGTTAAAGAAATGATGGCCGAACTGTTTGGCCGGGCCACAGGGCCAAACAAAGGCAAGGGCGGGTCGATGCACATCTCGGACATGAGCAAGGGCATGCTTGGCACGAACGGAGTGGTGGGCGCCAGCATTCCTTTGGCGTTGGGTGCAGCTCTCACGAGCAAAGTGAAAAAGCTTGACCGAGTGGCCGTAGCCTTCTTTGGCGACGGGGCATCTAGCCAAGGCGTGCTACACGAGTCCATGAACCTGGCCTCGATCTGGAAACTGCCGGTAATCTTCCTCTGTGAAAACAACGGCTACGCGATGTCGACTCCCAGCGAATACGGGGTATCCACCACCCACGTGTCCGACCGAGCCGCGGGATATGACATGCCCGGGATCCACGTAGACGGCATGGATGTTTTCGCTGTCTACGATGCCACAGCCCAGGCTGTAGCAAGGGGCAGGTCTGGCGAGGGTCCCACTCTCATCGAATGCGAGACCTACCGCTACTACGGGCACACCGTATTCGACAACCCGCTAACGTACCGCTCCCAAGAGGAGGAGGACCACTGGCGAGCCCGTGATCCCTTGCAACACTTCCGGAACACGGTCATTCCCCAAGGCGATATCACGGCTGAGGAATTAGACCAGATGGATCAGGAAGCTGAGACCCTCATGGAAGAGGCCGTGAAGTTTGCCGACGAAAGTCCTCTGCCAGAGGCGGTGGAGTTGTATGACGATGTCTATGTTGACTACCCCAAGGAAATGTTGAAGCGCGGCGTGAACATGTCGGTCTAACCCTTGCCAAATCTGAACTCTCAGACACATCAACGGCCGGCTGCGGCGATTGCCGGATCAGGGCCATCCAAGGAGATATAAATGACCACAACATTACAAACGACCGGAACCCGGGAGATTCTGTTTCGGGAGGCCATCAACGAATGTCTCCGTCAAGAGATGGAGCTCGACGATAACGTCATAATCATGGGCGAAGAGATCGCCGGAGGCGCTGGACGCCAAGACCAAGGCGTTGAAGACGCCTGGGGAGGCCCATTCCGCACCACCGTCGGCCTGATCCAGCAGTTCGGCAAAGAGCGGGTGCTGGACACACCTTTATCTGAAGCCGCTTTCATCGGCGCGGCCATCGGCGCATCGTCCACCGGACTGAGGGCCGTGGCCGAATTAATGTTCATCGACTTCATCGGAGTCTGCATGGATCAGTTAGTGAACAACGCCGCCAAGATGCGCTATATGTTCGGGGGCCAGGTGAAAGTCCCATTCACCATGATGACCCGCATCGGCGCCGGGTTCGGGGCTGCCGCGCAGCACTCCGAGTCTTATTACTCGATATTCAGCCACATTCCCGGCCTGAAGGGCGTGGCGCCCTCCGACGCTTACACCGCCAAGGGATTGTTGGCAGCCTGCATCCGGGATGACGACCCCATCGTGTTCTTCGAGCACAAGGGCTTATACGGAATCTCCGGCCCAGTTCCTGAGGAGCCGTACGTGCTGCCCATTGGCAAGGCCCGGACCATCCGGGAAGGGACCGATATCACGCTGGTCGGAATCTCCAAGATGACCTGGGTCGCCAATGACGCAGCCGAGGCGCTGGCGAAAGAGGGCATCAGCTGCGAGGTCATAGATCTACTCAGCGTCTCTCCCATCGACTACGACCACATCAACGAATCGGTTAGGAAGACCCACCGCCTGGTTGTTGTGGACGAGGACACCCCAGTTTGCAGCTTGGCCTCGGAGATCTGCGCCAGGGTGGCGGAAGAAGAATTCGACTACCTGGACGCGCCTCCTTCCAGAGTGACCGCGCCCCACACTCCTGTCCCCTACAGCAGGGCCATGGAGAACGAGTACATGCCCAACGAGACCAGGGTGATTGCCACCGTTAAGAAGCTGATCAACCGGTAGGGCCCAAAAGGCCTTTAGAGTTGGCACATAAACCACCGGTCCCGGAACAACTGGGACCGGTGGTTAGATTTTGGGCGCTTACCCATTAAACACAGACAGGGAGTGATTTTGCGGCGTCCCCATTACAGCTATGTGATCCTGGCCACCGGGTTCATGGTCTTGTTCTTCACCGGCGGATCCCGGTACGCCTTCGGTCTAATGCTCAAGCCCATGTCGGAAGACCTGGATGTCAGCCGATCAACGTTGTCACTGGCCGTTACTACATTTATGGTTGTATCGGCGTTGGCATTGCCATTCATGGGCCGGTTGGTAGACCAATGGAGTCTGAAAGGAACCATTGGCATAGCGGCCGTGGTCAGTGGGATAGGGATCGGGCTCATGGGGCAGGTGCAGGCACCGTGGCAGGTCTTCGTCGTCTATGGGGTGGTATTCGGAATAGGAAACGCCGGTGCGTCGATCTCACCGGTGACAGTGATGATCAGCCGTTGGTTCCCCAGCCGCAGGGGCATAGCCAGCAGCGGGGCAGTTGCAGGGAACGCGCTGGGACAATTGCTCATAGTCATGGCGCTAGCCGCGGTATTGGTATCACTGGACTGGCGTTGGTCGTACACATTCCTAGGCATCGCAAACCTAGCAGTTTTAACGCCTTTGGTGTTTCTGGCTGTCAAAGATGCCCCTCGCGACCAAAGCGTAGACACTAGAAAGGATTCGACTCCGCAGATTACGCCGCCGGAATCCCCGCTATCGTTGGGCCGTGTCCTGACATCTTCCCAAATGGTCTTACTGGTGTTGATATACGGCATCTGCGGGATACAAGACTTCTTCGTGGTAACCCATGTTGTGGCCTTTGCGCGCGACCAGGGAATGGGAGCTATCTTAGCCGGGAACCTGCTGGCGCTCATGGGGTTGATGGGATTGCTGGGCGTTTTGGCCTCGGGCCTGTTGGCCGACGCTTTTGGAGCAGTACGACCCACGGTCATCTGCTTCATCATCCGCATCTTTATCTTCGCGGTCATTATCTTCGACCAGAGCAATGCTTCAATCATGGTTTTCGGGTTATTCTACGGGTTCACGAATCTGATCACGGCACCGTTGACAGTCGTATTCGTGGGCAACATCTTCGGGATTACAAGACTGGGGACGCTCGCGGGTATCATCGTCATGGTGCACCAGTTCTCCGGGGGATTCGGCGCATTCCTCGGAGCGTGGATCTTCGACAACCGGGGTAGCTATGAAGACGCGTTCAAACTGATGCTGATCTTGTCCTTGGCCGCCGTTATATTGACTTACCTGATTCGGGAGAGGGCGTTACCGGGAGTGCATACTTCTTAGCCACCTGGATGATGAAGTCAGGGTCGTAGAAGTCGTAGTCTGATTGGAAATCCCCGTAGCGTTCCACGGTTTGGAACCCAGTCTCTCTAAGCAGAAAGGTCAGATGGTCCTGTCTTACCGGACAGACAGTTAGATGGTGTACCGAGCCGTCTGAATAGGAATATTGAAGCCTGACGGTCTCTTCCGTCACCGTCTCTGGTCGAGCATCTACCGTCTCACCCAGGTAGTAATAAAGATGCTTGCTGGTGAAGCCCTTGTCCAGCATAGTGTCGTAATTGCGATGGTCAATGACTGCCGTGCCGTCGTCGTTCAATAGCCCATATATCTCCGCGAGGGCTTTGAGTCGCTCTTCGTCATTAAACAGGTGTGTAAATGCGTTGCCCAGACAAACGATTGCGTCAAACTTCTCATCTGGAAAAGACGAGGTTAGCGAGGTCCAGTTGGCCACTAGCAGACGGGTATTTTCGAGGCCCGACTGTTTAGCGTTCTCCTTGGCTTTCTCGACCATATTGGCCGAACCATCAGAGCCGGTAACATCAAAACCGCTAAGGCCCAGGCTTACGGTGTGGTAGCCCGTTCCGCAGGCAATGTCCAGAACAGTCTTTGCGTGTCCGGCAGCTAGTATATTTTCGAAGAACCCGCCTTCGGCTTGCCGGCGTCTGTCCCAATCGATCAACTCGTCCCATCGGTCCACAAACTCTGATGTGTATTCGCTGATGAAAAGTTCTGAATCGTTTTCTCGTGGCATGATCTCTCGGGTTTAAGTTTGAGGTTTCTGGGCGATGAACATGGCCCAGCCGATCTTACCGGCGTTGGCGGCCTCGACCCAGAAGCCTAAGGCATCTACGGTGCCGTCTATAGTCCCGGCGTCAACCAGTCTCAGTAGCTTGTCCCGGTTCTTAAGAACCTGCTTTCTCACCCAGCCGTAGGAACGTGCGACGTGTTCAGACCAGTCTTCGGTGCGGTTGATCTCCAGTCCGAGTCCCTCCAATGCTTGCTGGTAGTCGGACAGGTCCCACATGTCAGGCGACTTGACGCGGTCGTAGATCCGGGTCCGGTCCGCCTCAGGGGTGCCGCTCCGCACCAGAATATCGGTGAAGGCCAGAGTACCCCCAGGTACAAGGACCCTTCGGCATTCGGACAGGACTTTTGACTTGTCAGCTGCGTGTAAGAAAGCCTCTTGGCTCCAGACCACCTGGAACGAGTCGTCGGCGTATATCAGGTCGTGGAAGTCTCCGTATTCGTATTCGATCAGCTCGTCCAGGCCAGCCTCCAAAGTGCGCTCCCAGGCCAGCTCCAACTCATTCTCGCTGATGTTGGTGGCAGTGATGGGGCATCCGTAGTTCTTCGCCAAGTAACGTGCCGTAGAGCCGTAGCCGCAGCCCAGGTCCAGCACTCTGGCGTTCGGGCTCAGATGTACCGCTTGGGCCATGATTTCATTCGTGTGTTCCATGGCCTCCGGATGAGGGCATTTGTCGCTACAAGGCACGCCAAGGTGGATGTTGTCGCCCCAGATGGTACGGTATATCTGGTCCGCCGGACCGTCGTAGTAGGCCTTGGTGCTGGATACCACTGATTGAGTGTCGCGGTTTGTCATGGTATTTCAACCTAGTGGAAGAGTTGCCCCCCGTTCACGTTGTAGGACTGGCCAGTAATGAATGATGCGTCGTCGCCAGCCAAGAAGGCTACCATGTTGGCCACGTCCTGGGACTCAGCGATACGGCCGAGCGGAGTGTTCTGCGCAGCACTACCGACGACCTGACTCCGGAATTCTTCTTGGCTGATGCCTCGTTCTTGGGCCTGGTCCCGCTCCCAATAACTCATACGGTCGGTGTTGATTGGGCCGGGACAAACGGCGTTGACGGTGATGTTGTAGGGCGCCAGATCCATGGCCGTGGCCTGGGTCAATCCCACCACTGCGAACTTGGAAGCCGAGTAGGCTGCCCCATTAGCGCTAGCCTGCTTTCCTGCGTTGGAGGCGATGTTGATTATCCGGCCACCTCTGCCGGAGTCGATCATGTACGGCGCTACCGCCTTGGTGGTTAAAAACACGGCGGTGGTATTGATGGCCAAGAAATGGTCCCAGACCTCTTTTTCCAACTGCGTCACTGGAACCTTGTCTTTGCCAATGATGGCCCTGGCGTTATTGACGAGGATATCGATACGCCCAAACTGACTCATCGTCTGCTCAACCAAGTGCTCGATCTCGCGAGGGTCAGACAGGTCGCAATAAATCGGAAGGGCCCGGCGGCCCTGAGCCTGAACCTCCTGAGAAACGGTCTCGATACCACCCCACTCGTTCCTAACCTCGGCTGGTGGCAAGTCCGACGCCTGACGATGCACGTCGCTCAACGCAATATCGGCGCCTTGGCCGGCCAGTTTCATGACCGTAGCTCGGCCCACCCCACGCATACCTCCTGCACCTGTAATCAAGGCAACTTTTCCGTCTAGATTGGGCATGGGAATCTCCGTCAATGCATTGAGTGGTTCGAGATTCCCTCAAGTGTAATCCACGACTTCGGGCAATTCAACGCAGACCTTACAAACCCGGAGTTTTCTTGACAGCCCACACCCCGGCTCATATAGTCCAGCCAATTCTGACAAGGCCACCATTTAGGCCTGATAGCGGAGGGATTAATGAGTACCTCGATCATTCGTGGCAAGTACGTCATCTGCGAGGCGGGGGTCGAATCCCAAGTCAGCCGGGTCATCTCGGATGGGGCTGTCTTTCAGCGTGACGGTATCATCGAAGCCGTGGGCGCTTACGCCGAAATTAAGGCCGTTCACCACGCGGACGAAGAACTGGGAGGACCTAGTTATGTGGTGATACCGGGCCTGGTGAACGCGCATCACCACGGCCGCGGTGTCAGCACCTTTCAGAACGGGTGCATCGACGATTGCTTAGAGACCTGGATCCTATCCGGTTGGGGCCGCCGTCCTTACGACCATTATCTTATGAGCCTTTACACCGCTATCCAGATGATCGAGTCCGGTACCACCACGACGATGTACAACCACGCCCAAACGCCTGCCAAAGGGTTGGCAGACGATGTTTCGGAGGTGCTGAGGGGGTTCAGCGCCGCCGGTATGCGCACTGCCTTCTCGGTCTATTTCCGAAGCCGGAACCGGGTTGTCTATAAAGACGACGACCGATTCATGTCCGGCCTGCCCAGCGACTTGGCCGGGTCATTGCGGCATTTCTTGTCAGCCGTTGACCTCTCGGAAGACGAATACTTCTCGGTCTTCCAAGACCTGCACTGGAAATACGCCAACGACCACGATTCTAGGGTTACGGTGCTCCTCAGCCCCAGCAACGTGCAATGGGTCTCCGACGATTTCCTACTTCGAACCAAGGAAGAGGCTTCTCGAACCAACTCGGCCATCCACATCCATCTAGCAGAGAGCCTTTACCAGAAAGAGTACGGCGTCCGTACCTGGGGCCACAGTCCCGTAGAACACTTGGACACCCTGGGGTTCTTGGGGCCAGAGGTCTCCTGCGCGCATTCCGTATGGTTGACTGAACAAGACATAGACATCATGGCCCGCACGGGCGCCACAGCATGCCACAATCCTAGTTCCAATCTGCGCCTCAAGAACGGCATCTCTCCGGTGAATTCCATGCTTGGAAAGGGCGTTAACGTGGCCTTGGGCACCGACAGCACGGCCATCAACGACGATGACGACATGATTCAAGAGATGCGTCTCGCTGCCAAACTCCACCGCCAACCCGGAATGAGCAACCCAGCGTTGGACTCCCACCAAACCCTCCGGCTGGCCACCGCCAACGCTGCGCGACCCACGTCATTCCAAGGCAAGATCGGGGCCATAGAGAAAGGCCGTTTCGCCGACCTCGTGCTGCTAGACTTGGACGCCATGACAGAGCCGTACACGGACCCTGGAATCAACGTGGTGGACACACTGCTTTACCGGGGCAAAGCGTCCCACGTGGACACGGTAATAATCCAAGGAGAAGTGGTGGTCCGGGGCGGAACGTTCATCAAGATGGACAAAGCCGAGGTCCTGCGGGAGATCAGAGAGCAGTTCTCACGCCCGATTGAGGAGCAAGCCTTGGAGGCCCAGAAACTGGCCCAAGGTCTCACCCCCTTTGTGGAAGAATTCTACAAGGACTGGGGTAAAACCGACGTCTTGCCCTACTACGGCTACAACAGTAGGATTTAGAACTTAAGTCCTTTCTCACCTTCCTGTGGTAGTATTGGGGCGAACGCCAGGCGTGCCTCGGCGACACTTGATATATGAAAATTTCGTTGGTAGGAGGGACCTCGTCATGGCTACGGTCGGAAGCGGTAAATACACCTATGATTACATCCCCGATTGGGCGAAACTGCCCTCGGGGCAAGAATTCGGCACCTGCAGCGCAGTCGCCTCAGACTCCCAAGACCGGGTCTACGTCTTCCAGCGCAAGAGCCCGCCGGTCTTGGTTTTCGACCGGGACGGCAATTTCCTCAGCTCGTGGGGCGAGGGCATGTTCGACGACCCCCACGGCATCTTCATCAAGGACGACATCGCCTATCTCACCGACCGGGAAGGCTCCATAGCCATGAAGTGCACCTTGGACGGAAAACCCCTGCTTTCCATCGGCACCAAGGGCGAGTATTCGGATACCGGCTGCGAGAAAGCGGGCGATGTCTGCCCTCGTTCCGCTGGTCCGTTTAACTACGTCACCGAGATGGTCCCCGCTCCCAATGGAGAGCTTTATATCTCCGACGGCTACCGGAATGCCCGAGTGCACCGGTTCTCCGCCGCCGGCGACTTGATCTCTTCCTGGGGCGAACCAGGCAAGGGCGGCCCCAACCAGTTCCATCTACCCCACAGCCTGATCGTCGGCGCCAACGGCCATGTCTACCTCTGCGACCGCGAGAACAGCCGTGTCCAAGTGTTCTCTCCAGAGGGCGAATACATCACCATGTGGACCGATATGCAACGGCCATTGGATATCTCCCAGGACAGCGAGGGCATCTTCTACACGTCAGAGCGCCCGACCGAGACCGCACCGCCCCAGATGAGCGTGTTGGACGGTGACGGCAAGGTCCTCGAGAGATTTCCTTCGCGCTCGGCCCACGGATCTTGGGTCGACGCCCATGGCGACCTGTACCTGGCCTTGACCTCTGAAAAGAGCGTCGATAAGTACGTCCGGATCGGGTAAGCAGGCAAGAATATAGACTCATGGCCGACAACCAACAACAACCCAAACGCAGCCTCTCGGGCTTGGAAGTGAAGCCGGTCTATACACCGGACGACCTGGCTAACAACGACTTTGCAAGGGACTTGGGTCAGCCGGGGGAGTTTCCCTTCACTCGCGGCCCCTATTCAAACATGTACTCGGGGCGGCTGTGGACCAGGCGTCAGATAGCTGGCTTCGGCACCGCCCAGGCAACCAATGAACGATACCGGTTCCTGTTGGACCACGGCCAGAACGGCATCAGCACCGACTTCGACCACCCGACCCTGACGGGCTACGACTCTGACCACGAGCTGGCCGAGGGCGAGGTCGGCCGTCTAGGCGTGGCCATCGACTCCGTCCACGACATGGACGACCTGTTCCTGGATATACCGCTAGACAAGGTCAGCGTGTCCTTGACCATCAACCACCCGGCGATCGTGTTGATGGGCATGTTCCTGTCCGTCTCCGAGAAGCGGGGCGTAGATTGGAAATCGCTCCGGGGAACGGTCCAGAACGACTCTCTAAAAGAGTTCCATGGCCAGAAGACCTTCGCCTTGGGCCCCCGCCCTTCGCTGAAGCTGACCACCGACATCGTGGAGTTCTGCACCAATCACGTGCCCAACTGGTACACCATCTCCATCTCCGGCTATCACATCCGGGAGAGTGGCTCGGACGCCGTCCAGGAGCTGGCCTTCACTATCGCTCAGGGCATGGCCTATGTGGAGTCGGCCTTGGAGCGGGGACTGCCGGTGGACAGTTTCGCTCCCCGTCTGTCGTTTTTCTTCGGCTGCCACAACGACGTATTCGAAGAGGTGGCCAAGTACAGGGCCGCCCGGCGCATGTGGGCCCGAATAATGAAGGACCGCTACAAGGCCCAGCAGCCCGAGTCCATGCGGCTGCGGTTCCACACCCAGACCCTTGGTTCGACGCTGATGCGGCAAGACCCGCAGAACAACATCGCCCGGGGCACCTTGCAGGCGTTGGCGGCAGTGCTCGGAGGCACACAGTCGCTGCACGTTAGCGGCTTCGATGAGGCCTTCGACATCCCCTCTGAAGAGGCCATGCGAATGTCCTTGGCCACCCAGTTGATCCTGGCCCACGAGTCAGGAGTGGCCAACACGGTCGATCCGCTGGCCGGGTCTTACTTCATTGAAAGCATGACCGATCGGATCGACGAAGCCGCCTGGGAATACATCTCAAAGATCGAAGCCATGGGCGACGGCGCCTATCCCATGAAACAGGGCATGCTCCGGGCCATCGACACTGGCTACATCGAACTCGAGATCGCCCGGTCGGCCTACGAATACCAACTCCGCATCGAGAGCGGCGAGCAGGTGGTGGTTGGGCTGAACCAGTACCAGTCAGAGGGCGTCCAGAAACTAGAGCTATTCCAGTTCGACCCGGAAGAAGAGGAGTGGCAGAAGGGACGGCTCGCCGAGACCCGCAGCGGGCGCAGTCCAGCAGATGTGAAGAAGGCCCTGTCTTCTCTAAAACAGGCCGCCAAAGACGACAAAAACCTTATGCCCGGTGTCCTTGAGGCAGTGGGAGCCCTGGCCACCGAGGGCGAGATTCTGGACACCATGCGTGAGGTCTACGGCGAGTACGTGGACCCAGGGGTCTTTTAACGGTGGCTGCCCAGCCGGCGAACATCAAAGTCCTCCTGGCCAAGTTGGGGTTGGACGGGCATGACCGGGGCATTAAAGTGATTGCCAGGGCCATGCGAGACGCCGGCATGGAGGTGGTCTACATGGGCATGCGGGTTACCCCCGACCAGGTGGCCCAAACCGCGATGCAAGAAGACGTCGACGTGGTGGGCATCAGTATCCTCTCCGGCGCTCACATGCGCCTAATTCCCCGCTTGACCAAAGCCCTTGAAGAGCGTGGGATCAGCGACGACCTCCTACTGATGGTGGGCGGCACCATCCCTGAAGACGAGGTTGAGCCGCTGGAAAAGATGGGCGTGCAAGGCGTTTTTCCAGTAGGCAGCTTCACGTCATCCATGACCGAGTTCATCACCGAGAACGTCAGCCGTGGCCGGTCGGCGCCCCAGGCATAATCCAAAACCTCCAAAAACCCCACAGGTAAACTTCACCGATGGAATGGCCTCCTCAATACTCCGATAACTACCGCCCTAGCCCGGACCAGGAATACTGGTCGGCCGAACTGGAAACTATGCCGCCGGCCGAGCGTGAACGGCATATCCTGACGAAACTGCAAAGTCAGGTTCGCTACGTCTTCGAGAATTCCGGCTTCTACCAAGAGTTCTACAAGAATCTGCCCGTCGACCCGGCCAACCTGGCCAGCCTGGAAGAATTCGCCCAACTGCCGATATTGACGAAAGAGGACATCCGCCGGGAACAAGAAGAGCACCCACCCTACGGCCGCTTCCTCTGCGTGCCTCCCGAAGAAATTTTCCGGATACACGGCACGTCGGGCACCACCGGCAGGCCAACCGTCTTCGGCATCAGCAAGGGCGACTGGGAACGCATCGCCGAAGCCCACGCCCGCATCCTTTGGGGGGCCGGACTGCGTACCAATGACACCGTCATGGTTGCCGCGGTCTTCAGCCTCTACGTGGGTAGCTGGGGCGCCTTGGTCGGGGCTGAACGCCTGGGCGCAACCTGCTTTCCTTTCGGTAGCGGCGCCCCGGGCCAGACCGAGCGCGCCGTGGAATGGGCCACCATGGTCAAACCCTCCGTGCTATACAGCACCCCGTCCTATGCCCTATACCTGGCCGAGACCGCCCGGCAGATGGGCTTTGACCCCAAAGAAGACTTCGGGTTCCGGTTCATGTTCTTTTCTGGAGAGCCGGGAGCCAGCGTTCCTGCCACCCGCCGACTGATCGAGAAGACCTTCGGCTGCTACATCGTGGACCAGGGAACCATGGCTGAGATGACGCCTTGGATGAGCGCCTCGGGTTGCCGCCACCTAGAGGGCGGGATGCACCTTTGGCAGGACATCGTCTACACCGAGATGGTCGACCCTCAGTCCAAGCTGAACTTGCCGCTGGGCGAAGAGGGCGTGCCGGTTTACTCACACACCGAACGCACCTCCCAACCGATGATCCGCTACTGGTCGGGCGACATCGCCCGCTGGGACATGGTTGACTGCCCCTGCGGCCGCACCTACCCCACCCTGGTTACCGGTATCTACGGCCGGGTGGACGACATGATCATCGTTCGGGGCCAGAACGTTTTTCCCTCTCGTATCGAAGACGTGCTCCGCAGCATGGACGAATTCGGCGGCGAATTCCGCCTGGTGTTGGAACGAGAGACGGGCCAGATGGACCGCCTGACGGTACAAGCCGAGGTACTGGAAGAAGCATTCGCATCCCAGGAGTTCGACTCGGCGGCCTTGGAGCCGGTGCGGGAGCGATTCACGGCGGAACTGCGCCGAGCCATTGGGGTCAGTGTTGCCGTGGAACTGAAACCGGCCGGCGAGTTTGAACGCACCCAGTTCAAGGCCCGCCGTATAATTGACATTCGGACGCCCTGACACTTTTCCACCACGCTACTTTCAGGAAAGGGATATGACTTCCAGAAGGCCCACTCACAGCACTTTGGACCATTCTCTAGGTGAGACCATTGACCTCATCCGGGACACGGTGCGCCAGTTCTCCTCCCAGGAGATTGCGCCCCGGGCCGAGGAGATTGACCAGAGTGACGAGTTCCCCAGAGACCTTTGGCCTAGGCTTGGCGACCTGGGTCTGCTGGGCATCACTGTCTCCGAAGAGTACGGCGGCGCCGGCCTTAGCTACCTGGCCCATGCCGTATCCATGGAAGAGATCTCCCGTGGTTCCCCCAGCGTCGGACTCAGTTACGGCGCCCACTCCAATCTTTGCGTCAACCAGATCTACCGGAACGGCACCGACGCGCAGAAACGGCAATACCTGCCGAAATTGATCAGCGGCGAACATGTTGGAGCGCTGGCTATGAGCGAGCCCGAGGCCGGGTCCGATGTTGTAAGCATGTCGCTTAGGGCCGAAAAGAAAGGCGACCGCTACGTATTGAACGGCAGCAAGATGTGGATCACCAACGGTCCCGAGGCCGACACTCTGGTGATCTACGGCAAGACCGACCCCGAAGCCGGCTCCCGAGGCATCACCGCGTTCTTAGTCGAGAAGAGCTATGCCGGTTTCCAGGCTTCAACTAAGCTGGACAAACTGGGCATGCGAGGCTCCAGCACCTCGGAATTGGTGTTTCAGGACTGTGAGGTGCCCGAGGAGAACGTGCTTGGTGAAGTTGGCCACGGTGTCCGGGTGCTGATGAGCGGACTTGACTTCGAACGCCTAGTCCTCGCCGGAGGGCCTTTGGGTATCATGCAGTCCTGTCTGGACATCGTGTTGCCTTACGTCCACCAGCGGGAGCAGTTCGGCCAACCCATCGGAGAATTTCAACTGATCCAGGCCAAGTTGGCCGACATGTACACCTCTCTCTCGGCCTCCCAATCCTACGTCTACGCTGTAGCGCGGGCCGCCGACCGTGGCGAGAGCAACCGCAAAGACGCCGCCGGATGCCTCCTATTCGCCGGAGAACACGCAACTCAGGCGGCGTTGCAAGCAGTTCAGACTCTGGGCGGCAACGGGTACGTCAACGAATTTGCCACGGGGCGGCTGCTGCGGGACGCCAAGCTCTATGAGATTGGCGCCGGGACCAGCGAGATACGCCGCATGCTCATCGGCCGGGAGCTGTTCCGGGAGTCTGAGTAAGCCGCCTGGATCCTCCGTTTGAGTCCGGCATCAAAATACTCGGATTCCATCCAACTACGACAATCACTCGTAATATTCCATAACGACCGCCGATGAATGAAGGTTTCCGGATGAGCATTTCTTGAATTTGATTTTCCCATCCTGGCCCCGCAGCATTTTCTGGCCCGCCGTCTTGCTTCTGCTCATATTGGTGGCTGCTTGCTCGTCGGACGATAGCGCAGCAATCTCAGCTCCTGGCGCCGCCACACCCGGAACCCCTCTTCCAACGGCGACAGTCGTTGAACCACTCATCTCCATGAGCGGGGAGCTGGACCTGAGCGACCTGCCGGATGATCCCACTGAATTGATGTTCGCCATGCTGGACGAGAGCGGCGGCGAATGGCGTCCCGTAGACAACGCTCTGACGAGCCTGGATGGGCCGGTCCGGTCATTGCCACAGGTCGCCAGCCGCGACACCTATTCGTTCAGTTGGGGCGCTTTTTACCCTCATATGGGCATCTACTCCCCGTAGTCTCTGCCCATTCCAACCTCGTGCTGTGCCCGGACTGCGCCATTTACTCGCTATTTGGTGGTGTATTTAATTGACACTAATTTTATATTAATTTTAAACTAAGTATAATTGTGACAGTTAACAGCAGGGGCTACGCCTTTTGTCCGGCGCCGTATCCAATGCGCTGGCCGATTGCGGACGCCTGTAGATCGGGGCCTAGATAGTCCAGCAAGGACCATGGCCCCGGCCCCATGCCGCAGATTTCGCGGCGGAGGAAGGGAGGACGGGGATGCGGAAATCGATATCGCTGCTGCCACTCACGCTGTTTTTTTTAGCGTTGGTTGCGGTGGCTTTCTTCTCGAACCAGAACATTATCCATGCGGAAGATGACCACGGCGATTACCGTTTCACTTCCACCAACCTGAACATCGGTTCAGGGGCCGTGTCGGGCGTGATCAATCCTTCCGACATCCTGTTTGATGTGGACTATTTCTCTTTTCAAGCCCTTAGAGGTGTCGAATACACGTTTGTGCTGGACGAGATCACGGTCATCGACGCCAACATCTCCATCATCAACTCCCTGTCTCGCGGCAACGACAATTCCCCCGAGCAACAGCTAACCGTGTCCGGCGGGCAGAAGACCGTAACCTGGATCGCCCGTACCACCGACAGCTACTATGTAGAAGTATCCGGAACGCTCAACCACTTCGACGGTTCTTTCTACCTGGGTGATTACACTCTTAGTGGTTTCGCGGATACCCGGTTCGTAGACCGCCATTCAGACGAGAGCACCGGCGCAACCCAGATCACCGCCGGAAACGTTTACCAAGGCGCGGTCAGCCCCTGGAGTAATCAGCCAAGCCTGGCCAATACTGTCGACGGCGGAGACGACTTCGACTTTTACTCATTCCAGGCCCAACGCGGTGTTAGGTACAACATCGAGGTTGAACTAGGCACTTCGGAAGGCGTGGAAATCGCCATTCAATCCGGGCTTTCGGGCGTGGAAAAGACCAGCGACGGCATCGGCAACACTCTGAGTTGGATCTCCCCGCGCAACAGCACCTATTTCATCGCAATCACTGGTACTACCAGGGTCCGCGATTCGAACGGCACCTATGCCATTAAATTAAACGCGGAAACGGCCCTCCTTGACCAGCATTCTCAGGCCATTGCCGGGGCGACAGTGGTCAGTTTTGGGAATGCCCATCAAGGGTCGATCAGCCCAGCCGACGACTTGGACTATTTCTCTTTCCCGGCCCAGCGCGGCGTTAAATACATGCTGGATATTACTCTGGGTAGCGCCGACGGCGTGTCACTCGTGGTGACCGACACCAGCGGCACCAGCCTTGCTGCCAATGGAAGCGTGGGAACGCATCTTGAGTGGCTGGCGCCCGCCAACGCAACCTATATGGCGGTGGTGTCTGCGTCGACCCAGGTGCCAAATGTCATCGGTACCTATTCCCTAAACTTGAGTATGGACAATACGCTGCAGGACTATCACGGCGACTTCCCCAGCACCGCCTCGGTCCTCAGCTTCGGCAACGCCCATCCGGGCGCAGTCAGCCCGAGCACCGACCGGGACTATTTCTCATTCCAGGCCGAACGAGGCGTCAACTACTCTCTGGCCTTGGAGCTACTGACTGCCAGCGGCGCGGTCATATCCATCGAGAGCCTCGAGGGTGACACATTGAGCAGCACCAACGGTCTGGGCACCGGCCTGGGATGGACGGCGGCTAGTACCGGCCTTTTCTACGTTGTTATCTCCCCTTCGCCGCAGGCCACTGAGGGGATCGGTTCCTACTCCCTCACGGTATCGGCGAACACCAGTTTGGAGGACCGCCATCTGGACACGGCCTCCACCGGCACTCCTTTGAGCTTTGGCACCGTATACCAAGGCGCGATCAGCCCTCAGTCAGACTTGGACTTCTTCACCTTCCCGGCGATACGGGGGGTGGAATACATCTTGGACCTGATCTACGGATCGGCTACTGCCGTGTCCATGGAGGTCTATAACGCGGGCGGAAGCGCGGACAACGGCGCCCGGAACTTTGGCGAGAGCAACCTCGTCCGTTGGACCGCTCCGGACTCCGGTACCTACTTCGTAAAGGTATCGGCCTCGGCCAAAGCCGAAGAGCCGATCGGGACATATTCGCTGAAAGTAACTCCTGACACGACGTTGCAAGACCGGCATAGCGATACCCCTATAAACGGCACTCACATCGGGTTCGGCAACGCAATTGCAGGCGCGATTAGCCCGTCAAATGACTATGACTATTTCCTGTTCTTGGCCGAGAAGGGAATCACCTACACAGTCGATGTGAGACCGGGTACAGTTGCCGGTGTCCGGTTCTCGGTGGAAAACGCGGCGGCCGAGTTCTCGGTCTCCAACTTTGGGCTGGAACAAGCCCTTGAGTGGGAGGCTCCCGAAGCCGGCTGGTACACCCTGGCCATCTCCGCATCCGGACGGGTGGGCAATCCCACCGGCACCTATCTGATCACCATCAACCGTCAGAGCGACGTTCGCCCCGGCGTCCCCAAGGTTAACGAACCAGCTCCGGACCCGGTTGACACAACACTGCCTAGGGTGACTACTCCCACTGGGACGGCATTGGTCCTTGAATCACGGGTCTCTCCTTTGGGAAGCACCGTTCGAGTTCCCGTAAAACTGCACGAAGCCTCGGGAATCACAAGCCTGGGATTCACCTTGAACTACGATTCAGACGCCCTACGGGTGGTCTCTGTGGAACGAGGGTCCAGGCTGACTGAAGACTCATTCAGTTACGACGCAGACACTCTGGGCGAGATTAGATTTGGATTTGCCGCGACCCGCGGCTCTGGGTCCGGAGGGACCGCTGCGGTGGTCGAATTACAGGTAGTCGGGTCCTCGGGCTCGGTGAGTCCAATCACCCTATCAAACGCCTTGGCGAGCCACGATGCCCAAGGGCCGCTATCCATGGAATTAGTGGGCGCCGACTTCAAGGTAGGCCCAAGGATTAGGGGTGATGCCGACGGCGATAGTGTAATAACGGCGTTGGACGCGCTTCAGGCCCTTAGGATGGCGTCCGACCTCATAAAGATTGACCTGGCTTTGGACGTTGACAACGACGGCAAGATCACCATCGACGATGCCCGAATTATTCTGAACATGGCCCGGCCGAGTTAGGGGAGCAGATCATGCGCTGGATGTTAGAAGTCGCATATATCGGAATATTAAGCAGTTGGAGATGGTTGCTGGGTTCGGCAGCCGTCGTCGGAGCGCTTGTGGGCCTGCTGCTCGCGGTTGGAGTATTGGGCGGCGGCAGCGATGGAAGTGGAGCAGAGTCGCCATCGGCGATCGCATCTCCAACACCCACGCCGGCGGCTAGCACCAACCCCACAGCCGTCCCGCAACCAACGCCTACTCTTGCGCCTACTCTTGCGCCTACCCTTGCACCTACCGTAGCCCCAGCCCCCAAGTTTGTCTCGGTGCCGATCTTGGCGACCCGGGCGAACAATGTAG
>VFHF01000167.1 GCA_009392095.1 SAR202 cluster bacterium | reverse complement strand
GTCGGTCACCGTCTCCGAGGCTGTCCCCGGTCTGTGCCGTGAGATAGCCGATGCCGTGAAGGTCACCGGGACCGAACTATTGTTCGCCGAATGCAACGCTATCGCCCCTGAACTGAGCAAAGCGATGGGAGGGGTGTTGCAGGGAGCCGGTGCCCGATATGTGGACGCCTCGATAATCGGCGGGCCACCCCGAAACGGTTCCAGCCCTCGGATCTACGTTTCAGGTGACAACGCTACCGAGTTTGAACAACTCCGTGACTTCGGTTTGGACGTCCGGAACCTGGGCCCTCAGTTGGGCCGGGCTTCTGGAATCAAGATGTGCTACGCCGCGATGACCAAAGGCACAACGGCTCTTCACGCGGAATTGCTGATCGCAGCCGAAAAACTGGGTCTAACCAAGGAGTTGATGGCCGAGTTCAGCGGCAGCCAGCCGGCAGTTGTCTCACGCATGGAAGGCTGGATGCCGACCATGCCTGCCAAGTCCCGCCGTTGGGTCAGCGAGATGGAAGAGATCGAAAAGACATTCAGCGATCTGGGCATGACGCCCAATATCTTCAAAGGCGTGGCCGACATATACCGCATGATCAGCGCCACTGCCCTGGGAGACGAGAACCCGGAAAGCCGAGACAAGGACCGCGACCTAGCCGAGACCATCCGCATCATTGCCGAGGCTGTTGAGGAATAAGAGCCGGAATCACGAGGGAAGACTGATGTCTCCTTATATCCGCTCATTCTTAGCTTGTCGAAGGATGTTTCTCAGGTCATGGCTGTTGGGCGGCCGGTGGTTCGACAGGTCCGATTTCATCTAGACTCGCGACTTCAGTCGGAGCTCACGATGAGCGGGCCCAAAACTGGCGGGCACATTATTATTACCTCGAAACGCAAAGAGTCCCGGAGATGGTCAACATCTCCGGGACTCTTTGCGTTTGCCTGGCCGAAGGGACCGGGCACTAAGCTTCGGTTTGTTCGGTCTCGCTGCCCTTGACCGTGATGGTGATGTGGGCCATGGAGGTGGAGTCGGGGGCGCCGTGCCAGTGGTTCTCGCCGGCGGGGATGATGATCACGTCACCCTCGGAGACGGTTAGAGATTCGTTGTCAGTGGCGACGGTGCCGGTGCCATCCGTGACGATCAGGATCTGGTCGCCGGAATGCTTGTGGAACTTGTTCCGAGAACCGGCGTCGAAGGCGACGATACTGAAGTTGAAATTATTGCTGTCCGCAGGGTCCAAGATGGCTTGCCGCCAGACTTGGGTGCCGGTCATTAGACCGCCGCTCATCTCGGCCTTGGTCTTGGCCACGCTGCTCATAGTAACTTTCTTCAAAATTTCCTCCTGCTGTGGTTCCATCTAAGGTGGGTAAATTTACCGGACATAATAATACAATCGACTCTGGAGTAAGTCCAACTGCTATGGGAACGCTTGGAGCCTGGCCCGCTCAGCCAGTACCCCGCATTTCCTCCAATGTCTCGGAGATGGTACGGGCCAGGTCGCTGGGGCGGTCGGCAAACTCCGGAGTGGGATACCACTCGTAATCGAAGCTGCGGAGAATGGTCCCTTCGATGCTGCATCTGAGATTAGACACGATCACCTTGAATCCAAGCCGGTTACTCGCCTGTTCGGCCAGCATCTCCAAGACCACTTCCGGGCAATCGAAGACCACCAGGAAGCCGCCCTCTTTCTTGCCGTCGGTGACCCGGCCGCGGAAGACTTGGCCCAAGAGCTCCGCTTCCACGATGGTGTATTCCCGCTCCGGGACGTTATGGTCCGGCCAGCCGATGCTGATGGGCCCACCCTTCTCCCAATGGTGCATGAGTGCTAGTCCAGGGCCGCCCTTTCTTTTGCCGTGGCAACCCTGCTCCCGCCCTTGAATACTGCAACCACGTCCCGCAGGCACTCCAGGTCCTGGCTGGGGTCGCCGTTTACGACCAGCAGGTCTGCTTCTTTGCCTGTTTCCACGGTTCCGATGGTGTCCAGGTTGCACAGGGCTGCAGCCGGACTGCGTGTGCCGGCGTAGATGGCTTCTAGCGGCGATAGACCGGCTTTGTGGAGAGACATTATCTCGCCCTGAAAGTCGCCGAATGGATAGTAGCTCCATCCGCAGTCCGAGCCTCCAACCAGCTTCACTCCGGCTGTGACCAGAGCGCTGAACTGGGCCAGAGAGTTCGCCCCGGAGACAGTGGAGCGTTCCAGGCGGTCTTCTTCATCGGGCGTCAATTCACGCTCTGCCTTTATCTTGATCAGCCGTTCACGGTTCGCATTCCCCAGCCCCATCGTCGGGTTCAGCCAAACTTCGGAGATAGCCAAGCGGTCGGCGGTTTTCTGGTCGAACCGATAGCTGCCGTCGTTGTCGTAGAAGGCGCAGTGCAATATTGTATCCACGCCGGCGTCTAACGCGACGTTGATGGCGTCGGTGCAACGGCAATGCGCTAGGACGGTTCGGTCCCTGTTGTGCGCCTCGTCCACGATGGCGCTCAACTCCTCAACCGAGTAGGCCGCCGAGTAAGGGTCGCTGGTTGAAGTGCTGCCGCCGGAAGCGGCTACCTTGATGAAATCAGCCCCCTGATCGACCAATTCCACGACCCGCGATCGCACCGCGTCCACGCCAACGGTTTCGCCGCCCATATACCAGAGGTGGCCGAGCTTCACAGTCAGTGGAGGTCCGGAGACCAAAACTCGAGGGCCTTCCACGATTCCTAGGGCCAGCCCCTCTTTCAGGGCGAAGGCGTTCCGGTTCCAAGACCCGCAATCGCACATGGTGGTGACGCCGGACGCCACGGCGAGGGCGGTGTTTTGAGCTGACCGGAGCAAGCGGACCTCGTCGGTGTCGTCGTCATTTACCTGCTCGCCGGTGCGGCCGTCTCCGGGCATGTTGGTGTGCGTGTGGATGTCGAATAAACCCGCCAACAGCGTGCCGCCGGAAAAATCCAGGGTCTCCGTTTGGGCGCCGACGCTGTTCAGACTATCTGCTTGGGAGGCTGGGCCGACCCATTCGATAACGCTTCCTCGAATGGCCACGGCCATACCTTCTTGTGTTTTATCGCTGACCCCGTCGATCAGTTTGCCGGGCAAGATGATTCTGAGGGTGTTGTCCTGAGGCAACGCACTACTCCCGAAATTATGAAAATGGCAGACCGAAGCGATGGCCCGGTAGATTATAACCTACCGCCGCTCGCGGAGGATGAGGAAGGCCAGAGGGACCGCCGATGCTGCGATCAGCAGCAGTGCGGGCAACGCCGCCCGGGCGAAGAACGCCTCGGACGCCGCCGACCAGATAGAAGTGGCGAGAGTGTTGAAGCCGATGGGACTGAGTATCAGGGTTGCCGGCAGTTCTTTCATCACCAATAAGAAGACCAAGGCCCATCCGGCCAGCAGACCGGGCCGGGCTACCGGCAGGGTCACAGAGGAGAATGCGCGGATAGGACTGCTGCCGAGACCTCTGGCTGCTTCTTCGATCCGAGGGCTGATCTGCAGCAACGACGTGCGCACCGCACCCAAGGCCGGTGACAGGTAAAGGACGACGTAGGCCAGCAACAACAATCCGGTGGTCTGATACAAGGGAGAAGCGTATCTGCCTCCGAAGAACACCAGTGCTAAGGCGATGGCGATGCCTGGCAGGGCAAACCCGATGTAACTGAGCCGTTCCAACAGTCCGCTAAGCAGCCCAGGGTACCGCACTGAAAGCGCAGCAACGGGCAGGGCGGCAACCACGGCAGCAGTTGCTGAAAGCCCGGCGATGTAGACCGAGTTTCCGACCGCTTCCCAGACCACGTCGAGCGGCTCACCGTTGGAAATTCCCCGGACAACCCAATAGCCCAGGATAGACATCGGCGCGGCGAGGGAAACGGCTACTACCGAAGAACAGAACGCCACCGCCGGCCAACGCCACCGGCCTAATCTGACCGTGGCGGGCGGCCGGGATGCGGAAGTCGAGCTGCTGTAATAGCGGGCCCTTCCCCGGCTAACCAGCTCTAAGCCCACAATCGCCAATGCCAGCACCACCAATGACAAAGACAGCCCTGCGCCCAGTGTCCGATCCAGCGCCGATTCGTACTGCACGAAAATGGCCCAGGTAAAGGTCTCATAGCGCAAGAGGGACACTGCTCCAAAGTCGGAGAGGGTATATAGGGCAACTAACAACCCACCTGCGGCTACTCCTGGCCGGAGCAGCGGCAGGGTGATCAGGAAGAAGGTGGCCCAATTGCCGCGCCCAAGCCCGCGGGACGATTCCTCCATAGCCGGGTCGATCCGGAGCATGGCCGCCCTGACAGTTAGCACCACGTAGGGGAAACTCAAGAATGTTAAGGTCAACAGGGCGCCGGCGAATCCGTGGATATCAGGTAAGCGATCGACTCCAAAAGGGCCGTCCAACGTGCCCTGCAGCATCCCCCTGGGGCCCAATGCAGCGACAACGATGAACCCGGCTACGTAGCTGGGTATGACCAACGGCAGGGCGGTGAGAACAACCCAGGCGCGCCGGAATGGCAGGTCGGTGCGAGTTGTTAGCCAGGCCAAGGGCAATGCCAATATTATGGAGGCCGCGGTAACGGTGACCACCAGCAGCACAGTCCGGCCCAGGATCTCCGCTACTCGCTGCCTGAACAAAAGACCCCAGATATCTCCGTCGCCGCCGAAAGTCCGGACAACCAGGTAAACCAACGGCAGAAGTAAAACGGCACCAACGAGCAAGGCCGGCGCCCAGATTGTCGCTGGTGGGACGCCGCGGCCTCCGGACAACGACCTCAGCCCGGCTGCGGCTACCAAACTTATGCTCACGGGATAACGCCCGCCTCCCGAAGCAGCGATTGTGTGCCTTCAAGGTCGGAAAGGGCTGCGGAGGAAAGATCGGGATTGTTGACCTCGGACAGTGGCGTCACTCCCTCAGCAACCGGGATGCCGGCGGCCAATGGGTACTCAAAGGTTTCCTCAACGAAATAGCGTTGGGACTCTTCAGACAGCAGAAAGTCGACGAACCGCTGGGCGTTCCCTTTATTGTCCGACTCCGAGAGGATACCTACGCCCGAGACCATAACTATGGCCCCCGGTCCGCCTGCGGATGGATGGTAGTTACGGGCGCCGAACGATTGTCCCTCTTCAGCCAGGAAGCGATGCAGGTAATAGTGGTTGACCAAGCCGACATCGATCTCACCGGCTGCCGCTGCGGCAACGATGGGGGTGTTTTTGGGGTAAACCTTGGGGTCGTTGGCTTGGATTCCCTTCAGCCATTGGACCGTCTTGCCTTCGCCCCATATTGCTCGCATGGCGGTGATCATGGTCTGGAACGAGGCGTTGGTGGGCGCCCAGCCGATGCGGCCCTTCCATTCAGGGTCTGTGAACCCGGTCAGGTCATCTGGTAGGTCTTCCGGCGTTAGCTCTTCAGTGTTGTAAACCACGGTCCTAGCGCGCCCCGAGACACCGACCCAGACGCCAGACGAGGACACGGCCCACTGGGGCACAGACATCAGAACGTTCTTCGCTAAGGGATCCAGGAGACCGGAAACAGCGCCTAAACCGCCCGGGTCCTGGGCGAAGAAAACATCGGCCGGTGTGTTGTCGCCCTCTTCCAATAGCGTGGCCGCGAGTTGGGGAGTGCCGGCATATTTGACTTCGATGTTGATTCTGGTTGCTTCTTTGAACCGTTGAATCAGCGGGGCTACTAAGGCTTCGCTGCGGCCCGAATAGACCGTGAGTGATCCTGATTCATTGTCGGAACCGCAGGCCGAGATAAACGCCGCGAACAGTAATAGCGCTAGGACGCTCCAGATTGTGGCTCGTTTTCGTGTGCTGTTACCCAATTTGATCTCGGACCTCGTTGGTAGATGTGGTGGTTTGCTGGAACAATGGATAATTTACAAGGTCTATTAATAATTAAATGAAGCATGCACGTTTAATTGGCAATGAGCATACGTTGTTGTGCGTTGAGTGTCAAACAATCGCATCCGATTGGCGCCTGGACCGAGGACGGTTGGACGTAGCTGGCCGGCGTAATCCGTGGTAACGACACCCCGAAATTTCGCTAAATAATCGCCGGCCATTGTCATAAAACAAAGCACATAAGTTGTAATGGAATCGCCTGGCGAATAATAATGCTATATATTGACATTGTTATACGATATGCATACACTTATCTGTGCTCCCAGAGTCGTGATTTTACGATCAGCTCCAGTCAGCCTAGAGAATAAATGAAACTGCTGAATCAAAATCAATCTGAGAATGCTCATATCGACGCTCCCGCGTTGGAGTGCATCGGCTTGGCCAAGCATTTCAACGGTGTTTCGGCGGTTGCCAGCCTGGACTTGAGTATCCCCAAGGGCCAGGTCCTAGCGCTACTGGGCCCGAGCGGTTGCGGCAAGACCACGGCGCTCAGGCTCATCGCAGGATTTGAAGAACCGGACGAAGGCGTCATTTCCATCGCAGGCCAGACCGTTAATAAGGCCGGAGAAAATACCCCTCCCGAACGTCGCAAAGTCGGCATGGTTTTCCAAGAAGGTGCGTTATTCCCCCATTTGACCGTGGAACAGAACATCGCATACGGATTGCCGAAAGGCCAGCGGAGGGAAGACCGTGTCGCTGAGGTTCTTACTCTTATCGGCCTGACCGCCCAACGGACCAGGATGCCCCATGAACTGTCCGGTGGCCAGCAACAGAGAGTTGCCCTTGGCCGGGCCTTGGCCCCCCAACCCGAAGTTCTACTGTTGGACGAGCCCTTCTCCAACTTGGACCCCAAATTGCGGGAACAGGTACGGCGCGATGTTATCGGCATCCTCAAGGCCAGCGATTCCACCGCCATCTTCGTTACCCACGATCAGGAAGAAGCGCTATTCGTCGGAGACGTGGTCGCCGTGATGAACGAAGGCCGGGTCGAACAGACCGGCTCTCCTGAGACGATCTTCCATCACCCGGTCACCAAGTTTGTGGCCCAGTTCATCGGCATGGTGGATTTCCTACCCGCAAGCCACAGCGACGGCACCCTCAAAACTGAGGTTGGGTCCGTGGCTTGGCCGGATATACAGTCGGATGTCCTGGCTGAGATTGGCTCCAATGGCCATAACCTAATTGAAGTGATGGTCCGGCCTGATTGCCTGGACTGCCTACCTGCAGAAGACGGCGGCGGAGTGGTGGTCGAAAAAGAGTTCCGCGGCGCATTCTATCTCTACCGGGTTGAACTGCCCTCGGGCGCAACGGTCCGGTGCTTGCTTTCCCATACCGCCGATTATCCTATGGGCGCCAACGTTTCAGTCAGCCTGCGCGAGGGACACCACCTGCGGCCCTTCGTTGGAGACCGGCTGGTGGCCGTGCCTCATACCGGAATCGCCCACGGTCATTGATTCGAGACTAACCGGGAAGACTGAGGCGTAAAGGTGTGGGTTGAAGAGAACGAGACGATATAAGCCTCCACCCCTCCGTAGACACTGAGAAATCCCAACTGTGCATCTCCTTTTGGCGCGGTGAACGATAAGGACCCCAATGGCTCCACCAAAAAAACCGGCTGGCAGCGGTCATAGCGAATCAAGTGACGGTGATCTGCGGCTGTCTCCCGGCACCGAGAACTACCTCTTGTGCCTCTACAAGTTGTGGGAAGACGACGAGAATCCCACCATCACGCAGTTGACCGACACCCTGCGCCAATTACCAGAGACAGAAGGACTGGGTACCTCCGTGCCCTCCGTAGCCGGGATGGTCCGCCGGATGCAGCGGCAGAGCCTGTTGGACGTTGGCGCCGACAAGCGGATTAGGTTGACCAAGCTAGGTCTAGAAGGCGGCGAAGACATTGCCCGGCGGCACCGGCTGGCAGAGTGGCTGGTGGTTAAGCTCTTAGGGATGGACCTCCACCAAGCGCACAATGAGGCCCACCGCTTGGAGCATGGCATGTCTCAGGACTTCCAGGAAAAGTTGGTGGAGCGGCTGGGATATCCCAAACGCTCACCTTTTGGCCGTCCTATACCCGGGACCGGGGAGCCCAAGATGCCGGCTGACGCTCTGACTTTGGATGCGGCGAAGCCTGGCGTGACATATGTGGTGGACCGGGTGCCCGAAGAAGACTCCCAATTGCTCAAATTCCTGGCCGAATCCATGATTGTACCGGAGCACCCGATCACAGTGGCGGAGGCTACGCCCTACCTGGGAGTTATGGAAGTTTCGACCGAGCGTGACAAAGTTTCAATCGGTTATAACGTGGCCAGCCAGATAGTCGTCCGCCCCAACACCGCCCCAGACTCTGCTGATTAGGGCCTGATTATCCGGCCTCTTCCTCTCCGGAAGTTAGGAGATCGCGCACCTCAGCCCAACCTTCCGCCATCGACCTTTCGGGGAACGGTAGTTGGATCCCGTCTCGGAACACCTTCACCCTGACGAACACCGGGCCGGTCTGGCGCATCACCTCTTCAAGGCCAATTAGAAACTCTTCCAGTTTGTCGAATTCATAGGTCTTGGCGTAGCCCGAACTCAGGGCGATCTGTGCTAGGTCCAGGTTGTCCATCTCTTTTATGCGGACGCCGGAAGTAGAGGAACTGGAAACATCGTCGAACACGAAATGGACCAGGTTTTCAGGATTGGACTCGCCGATGGTCGCCAGGCCGCCCAGGTTGGTCCTTAGCGTGGAATCGCAGTCTAAGACCAGCACCTTGCCTTCCGGCTGGGCCAGCGCCAGGCCTAGGCCGACAGCGGGGGCACGGTCCATGCAATCAAAAAGGTCAACGTCCAAGTCCCGGCGTGCCGACACTTGGCTCCATTCCCGCAACGCGAATGACGTAGAGACCACCAAAGCGTCCTTACGGTGGAAGTTTACCGCCTTCGTCGCTTCCATCGACGGAATCACCGGTCCCCCTGCTCCCGTCGGTACTGTTCTGCCGCGTGTTGTCACTGGGCTCGTTCTCCTTGCGTATCCTATAGTTCCCGCCGCCATACTTGGCGAACATGCCCCGCCAGACCCCGGTCATCAGGTACATTCCCACTATGACCAGTAGGCCCCCCACGATCCCCGAAAGCACGTTAGAGTTCTCGAAGGCCTGGAACAGGAGCCAGAAACCCAGCGCCAACACGGCGTACGCCCCGATTCGGGTGAAGATTCCTCCACTAAGCATACGCCATGCTGTCCCTAATCATAGTTGATCCTAGTTCCCGGGCTACCGGGTCAAAGATAAACCGGGGCAGACGTTGTGACGCTACCCCGGTTCGTTGGCTACCCATGTAGTGGGCTACAGGCTACCGACTAACGCCCAAGGTCTCGGGCATGTCGGCGATGGCGGTGTGCACGGTCCGCTTGGCCGGCGTGCGGAATTGCACCGGAGTGTTTTCAATCTCAGGCTTAACTATCAGGTGTACGAACACCGGGCCTACAGCGGACAGGGCTTCGTCGATGCCGTTGGTCATGTCTTCCAGGTTGTCGAAGCTGAAAACCTTGGCGTAACCGGCTGATTTGGCCATGTCTTCCCAGTCGACCTGTTCGCTGCCAGGTATGGGTTGGCCCCCCGTGACGGCGTAGACATTGTTGTTGAATAGGACGTGTACCAGATTCTTAGGGGCCTTGTTACTGATGGTCACCATAGCGCCCAAGTTCATCAGTAAGCTGCCGTCGCCGTCCAAGCATAGGATTTTGCGGTCGGGTTGGGCTAGGGCCAGCCCCAAAGCGACGTCTCCGGCCTTGCTCATGGCGCCGGAGACGGGAAAGTCCAGTTTCTCGTTGGAGGTTACCGTGGGTAGCCCGAAGTGGACGTTGTTGGCGTTCATGGTGGCTACGAAAATCGCGCCGTCTCTCTTGCTGTCCAGAAGTTTTACTGCGTCAGCATTGTCGATCATTGATTAGTCTCCTGTTGATTGGCGAACTCGAAAGATGCGCCTAGACAAGCTCACCATGAGCTGTAATTTATGGAATTTCCTCTAGGAACCGAACTCGGTGCCGACTAAGACGGCCACCGGTTTTGACGTGCGATCGGCCTCTTCGATGGCCAGGCTGATGCGGTCGGCGTCTTCGTCAGTCTCGATCAGGTAGTACGTTATGCCCCAGGCGTGCAGAATATGCTCGATGAACCGGGCGGCAGAGTCTTTGGTCAGACCGTGCCGGCTCCAGCCGCGGTAGCCCACCAACATCACCAGTGGCTGGTTAACGTCCAAGCCCAGTCCGCGGATGGAATCTCCGGCCTCGAAGATGCCGGTGTTTTGAATCAGGACTATGGGGCGTTTGCCACCCACCCAGAGCCCTGCGGCGATGGCCATGGTCTCGCCTTCGCGGCAGACTGGGACCAGGTCCAGAGTCGGCTCGTTGGTCAGCAATTGGAACATGAAATTCGTCTCGCTATCCGGAAGCCAAACTACGTGACTGATGTTGTTCTTTTTCAACTCCGCCACAACCGAGGAGGGGTGAAGGATGACTTCTTGAGTGGCCATTTTGGCTCCTTAGCAGAGAGAGTCTGCCGGAAAATCCAGCTTGTTCAGCAGGTGTACAAGGCTACTCGCCGAGGACGACTCATTATATTCGTCTGCGGGAAATAGCGTCAAATGATTCACGCCAACCTAGGAGTCTTTGGTCAC
>VFHF01000166.1 GCA_009392095.1 SAR202 cluster bacterium | reverse complement strand
CACCCTCGCAAGACGAAGCCAGTGCTGGTATAGCATTTCATGTTCTTTGGTGAAACACCTATCGGGCTTGGAGGGTCTACTCCACAACGCTTCGAACAGCAACCGGGCGTACTGGAGGTTCCTACCATCGGAAGGGGTAAGTGCACGCAAATCCTCGTCCACTCCAGCCATATCTCTCTACCTAAGTGCGTTCCGGCGCGGATTAACCGGGATCGTGAAGAGTCGACTGAAGCCAAAACCGCGGTTTGTGCTCACCACTAAAAAAACGCCGGGATGTTATTCCGTTGGTGCTTATAACTACAGAGCAATCTATGCGCTGGCTCCGGGAGTGGTAAAGGCGTTAAACCCGTGGTCACCTTCAAAATGCCACAGATATCTCCACAGTGGCCCTTTGGTTTCCCTGAAATATGGTTTCCTTTGTAGGCTGTATCAGATTTATTTGGGCACGCTCAACGACATTAAAACAGCGAGAACATGTTGGACCGGTGGCGGTTGGGTAATAACTGCATCATCTCAATAAATATCAGCGTTACAAGCCTTGCCAATATCTTCTGCCTTCTTGTGATACGATTCGCCCAAACCCAGTACTATGGCATATGGCCATGATAGCGTTTTCAGCCTCTGCACGGTCCAACATTCTATTCCGAGATTGAACTGCTGTATCTGGATCTGCATCGAAAGCAAAAACCCAACTTGGTTCGCTAACTTGGGGTGGGCCGTGAAAAACATCTCCCATCACCAGAGCTTTTTCGCCGCCCGAATCAATAGCCAAGCTCATCGATCCAGGCGTATGCCCTGGCGTCAGAATAGCAGTTATTTCGGAGGTAATAGATTGTTCACCAGTTAGAGGCTCTGTCACCCCAGCCATTTCCAAGGGCGCAAGGGTCTCTTCCCAGAAAGTCAATCCAAATACCTCGCTATCTCGTGGTGGACGAAACGCCTCCCAGTCATCTTGATGAAAAACATACCTGGCGTTTGGGAAAGCGGGAACGGGAGAAGGCCCGTCGCTGTTAACGTTCCAACCCACGTGGTCCGGGTGTAAATGTGTTAAGAATACGGTATCAATATCCTCTTTGTTTACGCCAGCAGATTGCAAGTCCGACAAAAGCCTGCCATCGGCCCCGCCGGCGAAAGCAGTAACAGCCCCAGGGTTAGTGGCCATGCTTCCCACACCAGTGTCTACCAATATAATGCGCCCTTCAGAGCGAATCACGTAACAATCGAAATGTGCGGCAAAATTTTCATTGTTATCGCCGTTAAAGCACTCAGGGTATTTTTGTTGATAAGGAACCCATAATTCCGCATCAACTCCAGGGAACACCATACTTAGGGGTAAAGCGCCTTCGTTGTCGTGTACCGCTGTGATTTCCACGTTACCGACGGTTATAGTCGCACCAGGCATTAAACTTCTCCTTACTCACTCGATGTTCTTAACAGATTATATCCAGGAATTAGCTCTATTACTTTCCAACTCGTACCAATATGTTTTCTAGGCCCGTTATCTTCATCATCCTAGTATAGGATGGCTAATACGTCTATTGTCTTGCAATAAGCCTTGAAATTTCAGGCCCCTTTTTAAAGCAACGATTTACATGCTCAGAGTTTAGAACCAAGTTTTGTTGAGAGAGGACAGCATGTCGGACAATAACTCCACCCTAGAGGAAACCCTTCACCAGGTGCTTCGATCTTTTCGCACAGGAACCTTGTGCAGTCCATTTCTGAATCATGAGTTAACTGAGGCAGATGCATATGCAATCCAATATAAACTAGTCGAACAGCTAAAGAACTCAGGTGAGGTTACCCGGGGACACAAGGTAGCATTAACCACGAAGGCCGCAAGAGCTCATCTAGGAGTGGATGAACCGTGCTTTGGCCACATTTTGGATACAAGGGTATACGCTAACGGATCAGCGGTTCCATTATCGGAGCTGGCTGATCCTCATTGTGAGGCAGAAATCGCCTTCATACTCAAGGATGATCTTAGAGGACCTGGCGTGACACCTGTCCAGGTCATGGCCGCGACGCAAGCCGTATTGCCAGCCATAGAGCTAGTCGATATTAAGGTCCAAGGTGAAGGAATTCGTTCAACCGACGTTATTGCTCACCAAGCTTTACATGGGGGAGTAATCATTGGGTCGAGGATGATTGATCTAGCGGCCATTGACCTTCAATATGAAGGGGCTACAGTCGAACATAATGGCCTACTCGTCGGATCAGGAACCGGATTCGAGGTAATGGGCAACCCTATTAATCCGATCGCCTGGCTGGCTAATAAAATGGCCGAGTTCGATGATTATCTAAGAGCCGGGGAAATAATTATTTCTGGATCGGTAGTTACCCCGATTCGAGTATCACCTGGGGACAATATCAATATCACATTCACTCGATTGGGTGGCGTGAACGCCTCTTTTATCTAGTCGCGAACACTACCAACGGAGAGCCAGTTGACTAATCATCGAAGCCGGAAATCCCGGCAATAACCGTCCAAAGTTCCAGGCTGAGTTCGGTGTTCCCGAAGAAGAAGCCGATCGCCGATGGGTAGGACTGCCACAGCCCCCG
>VFHF01000165.1 GCA_009392095.1 SAR202 cluster bacterium | reverse complement strand
CCATCGGTAAGCGCCTTCAAGGCTTCGGCGGGCATGCTGGAGGCCGGAGGGGTTGGTAGCGCCTGAACCACTGGTGCCCCCTCAAGCACGGTAAACGCGGCAACAGCAGAAACACTCCCCCCTGTAGCGGTAATTGTCTGGACTCCCGGGGGGAACACAGGCATAGCGAAGAATGTCACGAATTTGCCATCATCGTCCGTGGCGGGCGGCGGAGAGCTGGTTACGTTGGTGTTGTTAGCCCGGGTGTTGGTGACTAAAACGTTAGGCGGAAAACCGGTTCCTGTTATTCCCACCACAGTGCCCGGCACGCCGTTGATGGGAGAAACAATGATCGTGGGGGCCGGTACCTCATGGATGGCCGTTGCTGACTGTTCGAATCCCACCACCTGGGCCCTGACAACGTTGTTCGAACCTGTCGCCGTGCCAATGGGAACAGGCAACGTTACCGTAAAATCGCCGCTGAAATCCCCCGGAACAAGTTTTACCAGGGTTCCGGCATAAGAAATAGCCACTTGGTTGCCAGTTGCGCTGGCAGGATTAGAGACTGGGAAGTCTTTCCCGGACACGGTCAACTCTGTATTGATCCGGCTGGATTCCGGATCCAAGGTGATTCTCGGTCGGCTGATAAATACCTGTGTCGTCTTAAAGAGTCCTTGGTCATCCCTAACGGTTATGATGACCGTGCCTCCGGCCAAAACTGTAGCGGTTATCGGGATGATTATCGATGCAGTCCAATTCCCCTCAATGTCGAAGTTGATCGGGTACACAGCATTGGGCGAGACCAATGGCGTTCCGCCAACAACAACGACGCTGTTCCCATTTCCAGTGATCTGGTGCGACCCGAACGCGCCACCTCCTCCTGCAGTAGTCGAAGGCGTAAATCCAGTGCCCAGCAGAGTCACTGACTCGTTGGGTAGCGCAGTCTTTGGAGAAACGCTGAAGGTGGTGATAAGGGATGGGGATGCCGCTGCGGAAAACGTACCAATTCCCAACAACGCAATGAAAACCGCGAAGACCGTGAGGAATACGAGCTTAGGCCATGGGGCCACCGCCTCCCCTCCCGAAACCTATTGAGGCTATTTTATCAGGCCGCCGGCCCATGTCTTGAGGGCGAAACAGCCAGTTTGCCGCCATTCAGACGCCTAATGCATCACCAGCCCACCATCAACGTTGAACGCCTGTCCGGTGATATTCCGGGCTCCGGGGCCTGCCAGAAACACCGCCATGGCTGCGATATCTTCCGGGTCGTTGGGCCGGCCGATGGGAATCTTGGCATCACGGGCCTCTTCCAACTCCCGCATAGATTGGCCGGACCGTTCGGACCGGCCAGACATGGTTTCCGCCGCCATGGTGGTCAGCGTCGAGCCAGGACAGATGGCGTTCACGTTGATGTCATATTGGCCAAGCTGTAGCGCAGCGATGTGGGTCATGGAGATCACCGCACCCTTGCTGGCGGCGTAGGCCGCGTTGGAGGTACCGGCATACCCTTTTCCAGCGATGGACGCGATGTTGATAATCCGACCGCCTTGGCCTTGGTCGATGAGTTCCCGGGCCGCTCGCTGCATGCAGAAAAACACGCCCTTGGCATTCACCCGGTGGATGCGGTCCCAGTCCTCTTCCTGCACATCCATGATATCCAAATACTTGGTCACCCCGGCGTTGTTCACCACTACATCTAGGCGGCCAAAGGCGTCTTTGGCTTGGGTGAACATCCGGTCAATGTCCTGGAGATCACCCATGTCGGCGGGCAGAACGATGCTCTCCCGGCCAAGTTGTTTCACGGCGACCGCGGTGTCTTCCGCTGTGGAAGCGTCGATGTCGGAAACGGCGATATTGGCGCCCTCTTCGGCCAATTGCAGAGATATTGCCCGGCCCATGCCTCTACCGGCGCCGGTCACCAGGGCGTATTTACCTTCCAATTGCATGATTTACCTCGGTTAACTGAACGTGATTCAAATCTTCAGCTAGTGGGATCAGCGTTTTGGCCGAGTGTATCCGCGCCCAACCAGACTGTCAACGAGCCCGTCCGTTGACAGCCCATCTAGCCCAGATTACACTCGCAACCACAAGCGGGAGGCACGAAATGGCAGTTGATACACATGTTGACACGATCGTAAGAGGCGGCAAGGTTGTTACTTCGTCGCAGGTGATGGACGCTGCGGTGGCGATCAAGGGCGAGAAGATCGTGGCCGTCGGCCCGGAACACTTGCTTCCAGAAGCCGCCCGGTATATAGACGCCGAAGGAAAGTTTGTCCTGCCGGGCTTGATCGACTCCCACGTTCACCTAGACGGGCATGACGACTATGCCCTGGGAGCGTTGGCGGCGGCCCATGCCGGGCTGACCACCCTCATTCCATTCGGCAACTATGCTTTGGAGGGCGACGAGACCCTGGAGCAGGCTGTCCGCCGCATCCAAGACGAAGTGGGCACGGCGGCCCTGGTAGACTTTGGGTTTCATTTCATCCTACAGAACCGCCCCAGCATATTGGCTTCGCTGCCCCAGGCCATGGAATTGGGCGTGAAGTCCTTCAAGATGTTCATGACCTACAAGAAGCGGCCAGGCCGCATGTGCGACGACGACTACATCTGCAACGCCATGGACATGGTGGCCAAGGGCGGCGGCGTGCTGCAACTCCACTGCGAGAGCGGCAACATCATCGAATACTTAGAGAATAAGCTGATCGCGGAGGGTCACACCCACCCGACGGACTTCCCCACGGCCTGCCCCGATTGGGCAGAGGAAGAAGCGATCAACCGAGCGATCAAGATGGGCGCCGCTACCGGCTGCCCCACCTACGTGGTGCACCTGAGCACTCAACTTGGTCTGGAGCGAATCAAACTAGCCCAAGCCCAAGGTCAGAAGATCTGGACCGAGACTTGCCCGCAGTACCTGCTGTTGTCAGACGCCGAGATGTCAAAATTTGGACCATTGGCCAAAATAGGGCCTCCCCTTCGGCCTGAGGACGGGCCGGACCGCGACGCGCTATGGAGCGGCCTGAGACAGGGCCAGATATCGTTGGTTGGCAGCGATCATTCACCCCACCCCGAGGAGTTGAAAAAGCCTGGGTGGGACAACATATTCGTGGACTCAACCGGGGCATCAGTGCCATTCGGCTCCCCTGGAATTGAGACCGTGGCCCCGTTGATGTACAGCGAGGGCGTGGTCAAACGGGGCTTCCCCATCTGGTGGCTGGCCAGGGTGATGTCAGAGAACCCGGCTCGCATCTTTGGACTGTACCCCCGCAAAGGCGTGATCCAGGCTGGGTCCGACGCCGACCTGCTGATCCTCGACCCCGGAGCCGACCGTGTTGTGACAGCCAAAGACCATCACAGCAAGGCAGGCTACACGTTGTTCGAAGGCTGGAAGGTGAGCGGCCGGCCGTGGATGACCCTGCTACGGGGACAGGTCTTGCTGAACCAAGGCCAGTTGGAGCAGAAACCGGGCTACGGCAAGTTCCTGGCCTGCGAGGGCCCCACCACACCCCTGGGCGGGCCGGTGGACTAGGCAAGGCAAACTAGTCGCGATGCTGCCTGGTGGCGAAGATGCTGATTTATCCAGATGGCGGAAAGGCGTAGGGGCGGGTTAGAAACCCGCCCTGTTGAGAAGCGCGATTTCGAAGAACAACAACGGTATGAATGTGGGTGGACTGATCAGCTGTGATGTCGCCAATCCCCTAGAATCATCGCCGTTACACCAAAATAAAAAGGGCGCGGCTAGAGCAGCCACGCCCTTTTTTGCTCGTATTTACCCTTAGGCCACAGGCGCCTCTTGGAAGTTAGGCATCACTTCTTTGGCGAACAATTCGATGGACCGAAGGACCTTCTCATGTGGAAGGCCGGGGAACCCGAAGTTACCAAAGACATGGTTGATTCCTGCTTCCTGGGTTGCTTTTAGGCGCTCTGCGACCACCTCTGGCGTTCCCACCAGGGGCGGCAGGCCAGCGTGGCCAGGGTCATCGCGGCGGTCCCGGTCGTTCTGGCGGTTCGCCCAATGCTCGTAACCCGGAGGGACGTTACCATTCTTATCGATGGGCATGCCGATGGCGCCATTGTTGCCCTGGGAATTCAAGATCCGGGAAGAGAAATTCTGCAGCTCCTCAGCGTCGCGCTCCGCCTCTTCCTGAGTCGGGGCAACGTAGATGCCTTTGGACATGGGAGGGTCGAGGTGCTCATGGGGATGGCCGTATTCCTCCATCTTTTCCCGCCAAGCCTGGATCACCTGTGGGGCCTGTCCCAGGATATCCGTGGGACCGCCAGCGATGACCTGAATCTGGTTCTTGGCCGCGAAATCGATGCTAGCGGGTGAGGTGCTCACAGCCTGGAACAGCGGCGGGTGGGGTTGCTGCAAAGGCTTGGGCAGGACCCAGAGGTTTTCAACATCGGTGAACTTGCCGTGGTAGGTAAGAGTCTCTTCGGTCCAGGCCTTTTTGATGACATCGACAGCCTCATAAAACCGCTCTCGGCTGGTGTTGATGTCAACGCCGAGACCGTCGAATTCCTGTCGTTGGTAGCCGGACCCGATGCCCAGGTTGAGGCGGCCACCGCTGACGACGTCGATCATCGCAGCTTCTTCCGCCACCAGGATGGGGTTGTGCAAGGGCAGCACCACTACGGCGGTGCCGATTCGGATGTTCTTGGTGCGGCCGGCAACCAGACCGGCAAAAGACCAGATGCCTGATAGCAGTCCGTGGCGGGAGAAGCTGTGCTCGCCCAACCAGACTTCATCGACGCCCAGCCAGTCGGCCAATTCGATCTGCTCTATCGCCTCGTCGAGGGATTGTTGCTGGCCTTTGCTTTCGTGCCAAGGAACGATGGTGAAGATTCCAAATTTCATCGGTGGATCTCCTTTCTTTCGTTGTGATTTGCCGGATCCGGGCCGAGCAGCAGGTACTCCGCGCGTTGGGTCAAGGATACACCTGCATAGGCGTGGGGGACAAGAATCTGATTTGGCCGGTGGGAGTTAAGCCGATGATACCCGAGGTTCTCCCCGTAGGGAAATCTTCGCCTCGGATGACCAACCCAATACTCCGGCTACAAAGTGGAACGCGGCGTAGGTTTCCAGACCAAATGGGAGGTACCCGCCGTACCCGAGCAACGGCATTTCGAAGATCCGGGCGAAGTCCAGATAGCCGATGTTATATTCCCAAGCCACCGAAGCATCCCTGTTCCACATCTCCCAGAAGAACCCGCAGACCAGCGCTCCGAGAGCGAATGCGACGACTATCCGGTAATCGCCCTTCCTCATCTGCGAGATGATGCTGGGTCTGCCGGCGAGGCTGTTGATGGGGTCAAATATGAAGAAAAGTGACAGCCAAGTCAGAGGGAATAGGTACGTTGGCCATATAAGCATCGCGGCCAGGGACACCACGCCAAAAATGCTGGTGAAAATCATCTGACGCTTACTCAGCACGAAGGCCCGAAGCCGGGCAAACCGCTCAATGAAACCGAACGACCCAACCAACTCAGAGACTTCAAACACCACCGGAATGACCGTCGAATACGAAAGCGTCGCCTCAAAATAGGAGATAAGGCCTTCGTCAGTTTTCGTGCCAACATAGACCCAGTTTTGGGTGATCTGGTTGATTCCTTCAAACAGCCACCAATAGGGTAGTATGAACATCACCGCCATGATCTTAGGGCTGCGTACTAGGAGCGACGTAGCCGTTCGCCGGAGAACAAGTCCGTCGACAACGAGGATGAACCCCAACCATAGCGGAAAGAAGACGTTCTGCGTGATCTGCTGCGACAGCGGCCAAGCAATGGCGATTAGGAGCAGTCCAAGCAATCCACGGTAGGGCAAAAAATAACGCCGCAACGGCTTTTCCCTGAGGGGGATGCGCCGCACGGGCAACCGCTCATCGCGGAAGATCACCAGATCTTCCAGTGATGCTTTTACGCTTGAATAGTTAAGCACTAATCAAATCTCTCACAATGCCGGTGAAAGGGCAATCCACTTCAACCACAGATCGAAAGCTGATCCGCTAGGCCCTTAAATATTGGGCCTTCGAGTAAGCCAATCAGAGTTCTGTTCGTAGGCATGTCCGGCGCGTAAAACCGTGCTCTCATCAAATGGCCTCCCGGCGATCTGAAGGCCGATGGGCAGGCCGGTCTCCGTAAAGCCGCAGGGCACGCTCAACGCCGGTACGTTGGCCAAGCTAAATGTGGTAGCCAGTAGCCAGGGTATCCGGCTGCTTGCTTTCTTGCTATCGATGACCGGGTCCGGCCCCAGCAGTTGCGCTGCAACCCCGGTGGTCGGACACAGCAGCAGCTCAACGTTACCCAAAGCCGCCAAAACCTGATCTCGGATGAGCGTTCTGAGGCGCAGGCCTTTATAGAAATACGATGCAGGCATGATGCTGCCTACCAAGTAGCCGATGCGGTTGTCATGGGCAATCTCTTTGGGCCGGTCGTACAGTAAGTCTTGATAGGTGACTGGGGCTTCGACCCTTATGGCGCCGTTGATCGCGCCTGCATTTGCGGCCAGAGGGATGGAAATCTCTTCAACCTGCGCGCCCAACGCTTTCAATGCAGAGCCAGCATCCAGGACCGACTGCCGGACCTCTTCTTCAACCAGATCGGTATAGACAAGCTCGCGGACGATACCGACTCGCAGGCCCTTGATGTCGCCGGTCAATGCGGCTTGGTAGTCAGGCACCGGTTCGTTGCTACTGACACGGTCTTTGGGGTCGTGGCCTGCGATGGCCGCCAGGGTGATCGCGCAGTCTTCCACGGTGCGCCCCAGGGGACCGACGGTGTCCATGGAGCGAACGCCAGGCATCACCCCGTAGCGGCTGACCCTGCCCCAGGTGGGCCGGATACCCGCCAGACCGCACCAGGAGGCCGGGAACCGCACAGAACCGCCGGTATCCTCTCCGAGGGCCACGGCACAAAGAAAGCCCGCCGTCGCCGCGCCCGAGCCGCTGCTGGAGCCTCCGGTGGAACGTTCCAGGTCCCATGGATTGCGCGGCGGGTCAAACTGGTGGGACAGACCCGATGTGGCAAACTCGGTCATGTTGAGTTTGCCCAGCATCACGGCCCCAGCCGTTTTCAGATTTGACACGACCGTGGCATCGACAGTGGGGACGAAATCTTTGAAAACCGGGGACCCACCGGTGGTCACTATGCCTTGGGTGTAGATCTGGTCTTTGAGCGCTACTGGTACGCCATGCATCGGGCCACGGGGGTTGCCTTGGGCAATCTCTTGTTCAGCCCGCCTTGCAGCATCCAGGGCCGCATCGGCCGTCACGGTTACAAAGGCGCGGAGCTTACCGTCCAAAGACTCGATACGTTCCAAGTAAGCCTCGGTCGCTTCCACGGGAGAGACTTCCTTGGCGGCCATCAGTCTAGATAGTTCCGAAGCGCTGACAAAAGGTAGATCAGATTTGTTCATAGTGATCGTCCAGGGCGCCGCGTCGGGCGCGATATTCAAAGAATTATGGACAGGGCTACTGGGCGGTCGATCAGGACTCGGGCGAAGGGCCACCAGTCCCCACGGTATAATACTCCAACTCTCAGGCCCTGTTACGGGCAATCGGTGAAAATTAACGACGGCTGGGAAGAATAAAATGCCAGACACAACAGTAAAATTTGAGGGCGCCCGCTTCATCATCACAATGGACCTTCAGCGGCGGATCATCGCCGACGGCTCCCTGATCGTACAGGGTCAAAATATAATCCACGTCGGCAAGGCGGCGGACTTAGCAGTGGTTGGGGCAGACCGGGTGATCGATGCCTCGGACATGGTGATCACGCCGGGGTTCTGCAACGGGCACATGCACATCAGCTACGCCCATGCCACTCGGGGCATCTTCCCCGACGACCTGGGTTCGGCCTACCTGCCCAACGTGTTCAAGCTGCAGGCGATCATGACCGAAGAGGAGGAATACAACACCAGCCTCCTGGCCATCACTGAGCTTTTGAAGTACGGCACCACCACCTTCATGGACCCAGGCAGCACTAAGTATCTGGACCGCTGCATGGACGCCTATAAGCAGTCCGGATGTCGGATCATCACCGGCGCACACGTCACCGACAAACCCAATCCGTTGGGTTTACCGACATACTCCACGGCGGAGGCGGTCGGCATCGTCGAATCAACGATCAAGGAATTCAACAGAAAGTTGGACGGCCGGGTCCGGGCCTGGGCCATGCCCTTCGCGCCAAGCATGTGCACCGATGAGCTGCTGCTTGAGTGCAAACGCCTGGCCGACCATTACGGCACCGGTCTGACTTTGCACTACAACAACAGCCCGAATTACGTTGACACCTGTCTCAAAGAAACGGGACTGCGTCCCTCCCACTACCTGGAGAAGATCGGCCTGCTGGGCGAAAACGTGACATTAGCCCATATGCTGGGGCAAGACGAAAGCGAGGTAGCAGCACTGGCCCGCACATGCACCAGGGCAGTGGTGGTTCCAACCGCGGCTATCAAGGGCGGCGCCGGTATGACACAAACCGGGCTGCTACCCGAGATGCTGGACGCCGGGATGGTGGTGGGCTTGGGCACCGACGCCGGCAACAACTCCAACCTGCTAGAGACCAACCGGGCCATGTACCTGATCGCGGTACTGTACAAAGACGCCCGGCAGGACTCCAAGGCCATACCAGCCGAGACCGCCCTGGAGATGGCGACCATTCAAGGGGCCGAGGCTTTGGGTCTGGACGACGAGATCGGGTCGTTGGAGGCTGGGAAGAAGGCTGACCTGGTCTTGTTCGATACCCGAAGAGCAGAATGGCAGACCCTGTTCAATCCTGTGAACAATCTGGTGTACAACGCCGACGGCCGCAGTGTCCACATGGTGATGGTTGATGGCCAGATCGTGGTGGAAGACCACAAGCCATTGTTCGTCGACGAATGGGAATTGGCCCAGAAAGTCCAAGGAATCGGCGAGGGTATGCTGGCACGCGCAGGCCTGTCCTTCCCCCCGCGCTGGCCAATAATTTAGACAAGCAAACCGTCATCAGAGGGAGACAAAATGTCCCAGATAGTTTTTATACACGGACCCGGCGCCGGTAGTTGCTCCGCCGGATTCCAATATCAGGTGCAGCACTTCCCCGGCAGCCTGGCACCGGACCTGCCCGGTCATCCGAAGGGCCAGTCATTGTCCACGGTGGCCGAATATACGGAATGGCTGCGAGGCTGGCTCCACAAAAAGGGTCACAAGAAAGACCTCGTGCTCTCCGGGTTTACGCTGGGGGCCTGCGTGGCCCTGCAGTACGCGTTGGACTACACCGACGAGGTGGCAGGTCTGCTGCTAATGACCGTCGCCATGCGCCCAAAAGAGCGGGCCCCAGGGTCATTAGAGTTCCGGCTGAGCGCCGCAAAAGATGCGACAGTGCATGAGGAATGGTTAGACGCAATGCGCCACACCATGATGTTCATCGAACCGGAGCTCCGGGAAAAGCTAATCGAGCGCCACAGAGTGGTGGGCCCGATCTCCCAGTACAACGACTTAGTGACCATTGACAAATTCGATGTGCGCGACCGTATCGGAGAACTCAAGACTCCCCTGACACTGGTGCGCGGCGTGGACGACCCCGGGAAGCCGGCGGAGTATGAATTGGAAATTCACCAGGCTGTGCCCGGTTCCAAGTACATCAAACTGGACAACGCGGGCCACTTCCCCATGGCTGAACGGCCCGACGACATCAACCGGGCGATCGAAGAGTTGATGGCTAAGCTGTAACCCCGCACGCTTTAAGAGGTGACTATGAAGACTGTTGTTCTGGGAGCGGGCGCCCTCGGATCCATAATAGCCGGGCATTTGGCTCGGGCCGGCGAAGACGTGGCCTTGGTTGCGCGGGGGGATAGAGCCGAGTACTTGCGACAAAACGGAATCACCATCAACGGACTGGCGGAGTTCAACGCCGCATGTCCGATCGTGACCAACCCGTCTCAGATTCCCGAGGCCGACGTGCTGATCGTGGCCGTCAAGACCCATCAGATGAATTCGGCAATTTCCGGCCTTTCCCACCTCAGATTCCCCTGTGTAACGTCCGTACAGAACGGGGTTAGATGGTATGAGCAATTATCCGAAGTCTTTGGCGTCGCCAATGTAATTGGAGCGTCGGCTTTGATCAGTGGAGAGATGGCGGCGAGCGGAGAGGTAAGTTTCACCTACAATGGCTGTTTTGAAGTCGGGGAAATCTCAGGGGAATCGACGGTCCGCGTTCAAGACCTAAGCGCGATGCTGCAGAGGTCCGGAGTAAATTCTGCATCCGCTGCCAATATCCTCACGGTCCAATGGTCAAAACTCGTGGCCTGGGTGGGTGCGACATCTTTAGGATTACTCACCCGGCTAGAAACCTACAAGTTCGCTTCAGATTCCGGCTGTGCTTTGGTTTGGGCGCGTGTCATGCGAGAAGTTGGAACCATCGCCAAAATGAAGGGGATACCTCTGGAAGACACCGGGCCGTTTCCCGTAAAGATCGTTGTTAATGAGTCAGAGGAAAATGCCGTGTTGGCCCTGCAGGAACTCGGTCATAAATTCGAAGCAACAGCGCCGGATCACCGGATGTCTGCTCTTCAAGACCTTCAGCGAGGGCAGCGTCTCGAGATCGACGAAACCATGGGACACGCGGTAGATGAGGCCCGCCGGCTAGGCATCCCGACTCCGACGTTGGAGATGTGCTACAACCTTTGCAAAGGCATCAACGAAAATCTGTAGGAAGGGGCTCGATCTTAAGATAGAGCCGCTAACTCTTTGCTGGTAGATAGGCTTGGTACCAAGCCAGGGTTTCCTGCATGACCTCGGAGAAGGCCGGTTCCGCGTAGACCTCGTAGTGACCGACGCCCTTCAAGACGACCAGTTTCTTGGGTTCTCCGGCGCTTGCGAATAGCTGCTCCGACTCTTCCGGCGGCACCAAACGGTCGTCGTTGCTGGTGATGAACAGGATTGGCCTGGGGGATATATGTCCGACGATCCACTCCGGGTTAAAGCCGATGGTGTCGTCCACGTATTCCACGGGAATCGTTCCCACGGCGGCTGGGTTGTTCTTGCGGGCAGCGGCGGCTAGGTCTGCGGACTGCCGGTCCGGAAGTAGAATCTCCGCCCGCTCCACCATCTCCGACTTGCCGGTTAAAGCCCGCTGCTCCCGATCGGCCTTCGAACGTTCCAGCAGGTCGAACCATTCGTCCATGCGCCTCACCCGGCTCATCCACCGTGCGCCGTGCCCGATGCCAACCACGCTGACGATGCACTTGGCCCGCTCGTCCACCGCTCCCACCCAAGAGACGGTGGCGCCGCCGTAGCTGGTGCCGTAGATGCCGATTCGCTCTTCATTGACCTCGGGTTGGAGGCCGAGAAATGTCATGGCGGCCTGTACGTCAGCTACCCGGCTATACGGGACCAACCGGTTGGGGGCGACACCTTCGCTATCGCCCCAGCCCTTGTAGTCAAAGGTCATGACGACGTAGCCGGCCTCGTTCAGGACGCGGGCGTTGTCGGGCAGGTACAGGTCTTTGACACCGGTGTACCCGTGGCACAGGAGGATGGCTGAACGTGTCTCGCCGCTGGCGAGACCACCTGGCAGGTAGATGTCGCCCTGAAGTTTGAAACCTTCGCTGTAGAACTCGATGGCGCGTTGCATCAGATCATGCTCCTATCTACTCGTCGACGTTTAGGCCGGCGGTCTGGAAGTCGGTTTCGGTCATGCCGGCAAACCGCTCGGGCAAGAATAATTCCATGGATAACGGCACTTCCTTGCAGCCGCCCTGGATGTATTGCGTGACGACCTTGGCAGTGCTGGGGCCCAGGTGAATTCCCTTGGTCGTGTGGCCGGTAGCCAAGACCACGCCCTCTTTTCCGGGCACCGGGCCGATTATTGGAATACGGTCGGGACTCAGGGGCCGGGAGCCGGCCAGTTGCTCGAACAATAAAGCGTTTTCTAAATCGGGGAAGACGTCGATCGCTCGTTGCATGATCTCCACCCGAGCCGTTTCAGTGGGCACCCGGTCCATGTCCGCGCCCTGGTAGAGCTGGTCTTGGTCGTAGTCCCGTCCTCCGGTGCTGCCCACACTCAAGAAACCGTCCAAACGGCTGATCATGTGGCCCCGTTTGGGGGAACTGATCAACACCTGCAACGGATCGCCATCGTACTTTAGCAACAGGCGCTCGCCCTTCAAGGCGCCCACCGGGATGGGGAAGTCCAGGTCTCGCTGGAAGGAAGGGCTCCATAGACCCGCCGCCACCACCACAGTGCCACAGGAGATATCTCCTTGTTCGGTCTGCACGCCGGTAATCCGGTTTTTTTCGGAGAGCAGGCCGGTGACATTGCGGTTGATAGTCTGTGTGCCCTTTTTCTCGGCCCCGGCGGCTAAGGCCAGGTTCAGGCGATAGCTGTCCAACTGGGCTGACTCATCTTCGTAGACCGCGCCGATGAGCGAGCGGGTCAACCTTGGTTCCAGTTCGTGGACGTCGTGCGAGCTGATCCAACGCATGGCAACGTGCTCTTGTTGCCAGGTCATCAGATCCTTGATCAACTGCTCTTCACTCTCTTCCAAAGCCAGCCGCAACGACGGACGGCGTTGGTAGAGTAGGTCCATGCCGGTCGAATCTTCCAGTTCAGCAACAAGCGATGGAAACTCGCGGTAGCTTTCGAGTCCAAATTGGAAGGATGGGCCGGGGGTGAACTCGGTGCCCAGGAGGCTGATGAATCCGGTGGCGTGGGCGGAGGATCCACTGCCGAAGGACTCACGCTCGAGGAGGGCGACTTTAATGCCTTCTCTGGCCAGGTAATAGGCGACTGAGCAGCCAATCACGCCTGCGCCGATTACGACAACGTCAAATTTTTCTGCCATATGAAATTAGACTCCGAGGAGAGATGGCAGAATTATGCGAGGGTCGCTCATAGCTGTCAACAAGCGCGAGAAGGCCGCGGTTTATGCGAGGTGTTAGCCGACGGGAAGTGAAGACACGGGCGATGTCGCTGGAATGCCCGTTAGGCTGGCGCTCAATTCCCAGAGTGCGGCTGCGCGGGCTTCATCGTAGCTGCAAGTGGAGGAACGGACGACCTGTTTCTTGTCTAGGTATTTGCCAGAGACACCTTCCATCTCGGGAGAGGAAGCAGCGTAGACAGATGTTAGGGCGCCAGCCTTGGCGCTGATTCCCTTAACTCCCAAGACCATGTTGAGGAAGCGGCCCAGGATGCCGTTGTTCTTTAAGATATTCGATGCAACCAAACCGGGGTGCAGGGCGTTGGCCGTTATTCCGGTGCCCTCAAGCCGCCGTGCCAGCTCATAAGTGAATAGCACATTGCAGAGCTTGGAACGGGAGTAAGTCCGGAGGCCGGCGTACCGGCGGGGAGCATGGACGTCGAAAAGATCTAGCTTGGCTTTCATATGCACGGATGACGCTACGTTGACCACTCGGGCCGGGGCCGAAGCCGACAAAACATCCAGCAAAAGGTTGGTGAGCAAGAAATAAGATAGGTGGTTGAGGGCAAAGGTCATCTCTATGCCGTCGGCGCTATTCTTCCGGCTGAGGTGTATGGCGCCGGCGTTGTTGACCAAGACATCCAATGTTTGATGGCGCTGCTTGAACTCATCGGCCAGGCGGCGCACCTCTTCCTGGGAAGACAGGTCGGCCACCAAATACTCAACAGAGGCGTTGCCGCTCTCTTCACGCATGTCAATGGCGGTTGCCGCACACTTAGCCTGGTTGCGTCCGACGATGGCCACATCCGCGCCCATGTGGGCCAATTCAAGAGCGGTGGCCCGCCCGATGCCATCGGTAGCCCCGGTCACCAGGCATGTTTTTCCGGCCATCAGCTTGGACCGGCAAGTCAATTTAATGGTCATCCGGGCCTCCGAAGGCCATGCAGCGGCTGATATCTACTATCGACCTTAGAATCGTAACCTATCATGGGTAGGTTACCTAGGGCTATCCAGCCCGATCTGGTGGCCACGGCAGTTCGAGAATGTGAAATGGGACTGCCATTTCGGCGCCTCACCCAATCGCAAATTGATTCCCCAAGGCCCAGGGAGTAATCTGTTTTCCGTTGAACATTGACTCGAGAGACGGGCCCGCCGGCCCAATCAGAGGGTTTTGGGAGCGCTGATTTGGATTTTGAACTTAAAGCATCGACCGAGCCCGGCAAACGGATGGTCGAGCTAGCTGAAAAACATGCCGCCGATTTCGCCCTTACGGCAGCGGAACATGACCGTAATGGGACCTTCCCCGTAGAGAACATAACCGCCCTAAAACAGAGCGGTTTCGCCGCTGCTGCTGTGCCCAAGGAATTCGGCGGCATGGGCGTTACATCCGCCCATGACTGCATCGTGGCCATGAACCGTCTGGGGCGAGCTGAAGGATCAACCCCATTGGCCTTCACGATGCATCTGTCTAGGACTCTCGGCACGGCGCGAGCCCTACGGAACGCCATAGCCTCCGGGAATCAGGAGCGGCAGAATCGAGCCGAGAACCTGCTGAAAAAGATTGGCGCCGGTGAGCTTTTTATCACTGTCGCCAACTCAGAGCCCGGCGCCGATGTAAGAACTTCGAAGACCCTAGCAACGAAAACTGACGGTGGTTGGTTATTGAACGGCTTCAAGACCTTTGCCACCGGTTCACCCGCCGCCGACGTACTGGCCGTGAGAGCACGGTTCGAGAACGATGCAGGCGAGCTACGAATGGGAGCCGCCATTGTCCCCGTAGACCGGCCTGGAGTTGAGATCAAGAACAACTGGGACGGATTGGGCATGCGCTCATCAGGAAGCCACGACGTGGTCTTCACGGATTACTTCGTCTCCGATGACGAGTTCGACGACATTGGGGTTTATGGGCAATTCAACGCTCCGTTCTTGGCCTTGGGTGGGTTATCGAGCATGGGGCTCTCTTCCATATTTTTGGGCATCGCCGAGACTGCTCATGAGATCGCTGTCTCCGCCATAAAGAAAAAAGAAGGCGGGACCAGGTATCCCATGAACCAGGTAACCGTTGCGGAGAACGAGATTGACTTAGCCGCGGCCCGGGGAATCCTAAGCCGGGGCGCTCAGTACTACGACGACTTTTACCAAACAGCAGGCGAACAGCCCGTTGGATTGATATATAATTCCGCCGAAACCTCCTTCACAATGATTAAGAACTCAGCCTGCACCAAAAAGTTTGTCATGGAAACCTCAGTGAATATCGTCGACCGTGCGGTCACTCTATACGGGGGCGGCGCCTACCTCGCCAACAGCCCGCTGGCAAAGTTGTACCGGGACGTGAGGGCCGGACCGTTCATGCAACCTTGGGCCCGCAATCAGGCGATTGAACTCATAGGCAAAGTGGGCCTTGGCCTAGACCCCAACGATGAGTAAGAGCGTAGGAAATCATGGCTGATAACAAGATCACTTTCGGCGTAAATCTCTCGGTAGACAACTATTGGAATGTCCCCGAGTTCGCCCGCCGGGCCGAGGACTTGGGCTACGGCCGGGTCACCATGGGCGAGCACATCATGGACGGTAATCCGCCGCGGCCCACGCTGCTCAACCTGCCGGCTATGGCAGCAGCCGCCGGGGCCACAACAAATCTCCGCGTGATGACCGGGATCGTGGTCGCGCCCCTGTACCATCCGGTGACTTTGGCCAAGATGGTGGCCACCGTAGACCAGGTCTCGGGGGGGCGATTGGACTTCGGCATCGGGATCAGCGGACAACGGGGCACCAAGATCGAGTTCGATGCCGTGGGCGTAGATGTCCATACGAGGGGCAAGCGCACCGACGAAATTCTACAAGTGATGAAGCGGTTGTGGACCGAAGAACACGTTTCCCATCACGGTGAATTCTTCGACTTCGATGACGTTACACTGCTGCCCTTACCGGCGCAGAAACCGTATCCGCCTATCTGGGTCTCCGGGCGCAGCGACGCGGCCATGCGGCGAGCGGGAGTGATGGGCGACGGCTGGTATCCCTACTTGTTCACCGTGCGGCGCATCAAAGCCAGCAATGAGATGGTACGGCAGTTCGCCGCCGAAGCTGGGCGCGACCTGACTGGATTCCACTGGGGCCTCAATCAGCCGACAGCCATTTCCTCGAACGCTGCCCAGGCTAGGGAATTTGCGGTTACCAACGTTGGCCAGCGGTACGTCACTCCTGAACGGACCGCCGCAGACATCGCCCAAGCGCTGTGCATCGCCGGATCGCCAGAAGATTGCATCAAGGCTGTGGAAGACCGCATCGACGCCGGAGTGGAGCACATCAACCTGGGGTTTCTAGCTTCCGAGCCGGACTCTTTCTTCCACCAGATGAAGATGTTCGCCTCCGAAGTGATGCCCCAATTCCAGGGATAAGAATACCGATTTCGACTAAGGAGCAAAGCCATGCCGGACTCGATCTCACTCAAGATGGAAAGCGACGTCGCGGTCACCATGAGAGACGGCGTCACCCTCTACGCCGACATCTACCGCCCAGACAGCGACGGGCCCTTCCCGACTATCTTGCAGCGCACGCCATACGATAAGACCAATGCCTTGAGCGCCACCATGCTGGATCCCATCCGGGCAGCCAAGGCGGGGTTCGCGGTGGTGATTCAAGACACTCGAGGACGGCACGCTTCAGATGGCGAGTTCTATGCCTTCCGGGACGACATCAACGACGGCTATGACACCGTTGAATGGGCCGCCTCACAGCCCTGGTCCACGGGCAAAGTTGGGATGTACGGGGCATCTTATGTCGGGGCTACCCAGTGGCTGGCAGCCATCTCCAGACCGCCCCATCTAGTGACCATTGCGCCCACCGTTACCGCCTCGAATTATCACGAAGGCTGGACCTATCAGGGCGGCGCTTTCGAGCTGGGGTTCAACATGTCTTGGACACTTCTTCAGTTGACTCTGGCAAATTTCAAGAATGTCTCCAGCGTCCAAGGCGTGCCACAAGAACGGCGAGCCGTTTTGATGCACGACGTTGACGACATGACCGGCGGATTTGAATTTCTGCCGACCAAAGATTATCCCGGACTGGACTCAGGTCTGGCCAAGTATTACTACGACTGGCTGGCCCATCCTGACTTCGATGAGTACTGGCAAAACCTATGCATCGAAGACCGCCACTCCGAGATCGACGTGCCCGCCCTCCACTTCGGAGGGTGGTACGACATCTTCCTAGGCGGGACAATCCAAAACTACCTAGGCATGACCAAGTCCGGAGCAACCGAGACCGCACGAGGCGGACAGAAGCTGGTCATCGGTCCTTGGGCCCACGGCGCCCGTGGCTCGACCATGGCGGGCAGCCACTACTTCGGAATCATGGCTGACCCGGCAGCCACCGACATCGACGGCATGCATATGCGCTGGTTTGACCACTGGTTGAACGAAGGAAAGAACGGCATAACCGAGGAAGCGCCAGTGCGCATCTTTGTCATGGGGGATGATGTTTGGCGGGAGGAGGAAGAGTGGCCTTTGGCCAGGGCTCAGGAGACCAAGTATTACCTGCACAGCAGCGGCAAGGCCAACTCCAAACAGGGTGATGGCACTCTGAGTGTCGAAAGTCCGCAGTCGGAAGCCCCGGACGTGTTCTTGTATAACCCCGCCGACCCGGTGCCGACAACGGGCGGTGCGCTATGCTGTAACCCCTACTACGCCGCTAACGGGGCCTACGACCAGAACCAAGTGGAGGACCGGCAAGATGTTCTGGTCTATTCCACTCCGCCTCTGGAGCAGGACATGGAAGTCACTGGACCCGTCACGGTTACCCTGTGGGCATCTACTTCAGCACCGGACACTGATTTCACCGCCAAGTTGGTGGATGTTTGCGAGAACGGCTGCGCCCGTAACCTAACCGATGGGATAATCCGGGCCCGTTACCGCGATTCCATGTCCAACCCCACGTTGCTGGAGCCGGGCAAGGCTTATTGCTATGATATAGACCTCTGGGCCACCAGCAACGTGTTCAAGGCCGGCCACCGTATCCGCCTGGAGATCTCCAGTAGCAATTTCCCCCGATTCGACCGCAACACAAACACTGGTGGCATCATCGCAGCGGATACCGAACTACGGCCGGCACTTCAGACCGTGTTCCATGAAGGGCAACAGGCTTCCTACGTGAGTCTGGCCATCGTTCCCCGATAAAAGGGATAGACCAATGCCCGAGGAAACATCGGAAGAGTGGGAGGCCAAGGAAAGGGTATCAGGCGACCCTGTGCGTGAATGGTACTCCCAGGAGATTTGGGGCAAGCGGGCCACCGGTGACGATGCGCTGTTTGAGGTGATGAGCCTGCAGGTGTTTCAGGCCGGCCTCACCTGGCGGATGGTGCTATCACGCCGGGACAGTTTCCGCGCCGCCTTCGCCGAGTGGAACGTTGATACTGTGGCGGCCATGGGCCCCGCCGACCTGGAACGCTTGCTGGATGACCCGGGCATTATCCGCAACCGGCAGAAGATTCAAGCAGTCATCGCCAACGCGGAGATCGTGCGGGGGATCCAACAAGACCACGGCAGCTTCTGCGACTGGTTCTATGACGTGCTCTCCGGGACCGATTACCCGTCCTTGATGAAAGAATTACGCGCGACATTCAAGTTCATGGGCCCTGAGATATCCCGAATGTGGTTGATGGCCTGCGGACGCATCACCCGGGAAGAAGGCGACAAATACGACCCGACAGTCTAAGCCGACCTTATTTACCGCCGCCGGAATAGCTCCATATTCTTCCTCCCTCCGCTCCTCTTGTTCCTCTTTTCTGGCACAAACGGCATGACACTCAAGCCGGAAGAGATAACGGTGGGCCGTTCCGTGGCGTCTCAGTTGCTGAAGGCGAAGAGATAAGCGTCTGGATCTAGGTTTTCTATTCGGCAGGTACTAATTTCCCAACTCGCCTCTTTATTTGGCAGGCACGAATTTCATAGATATGGAATTGATGCAATGCCGGGCGTTGGTGGGTGTGAAACCCTCCCCCATGAAAACGTGGCCTAAATGGCCGCCGCAGTTGGCACACTCCACCTCGATACGATGACCGTCGGGGTCGGGGAGGTGCTTCACGGCTCCATCTACCTCTTTATCAAAGGCCGGCCAACCGCAATGGGCGTCGAATTTGTCAACGGAGCGGTAGAGTTCGGCGTTGCACCTGCGGCAGGAATAGGAGCCGTCCTCATAAAAGTTGTCATACTCGCCGGTGAAGGGCCGTTCAGTCCCCTTGTACTCGATGATGTATTTCTCTTCGTCGTTGAGCTGGTTGTAGTTTTGATTGGTCATGTTATCTCTTCGGGGTCCGATATTTAGTGATTGGTCGATGAGATTCTACGCCAGGCGTTCCTCGGAATGCCACTATTATTTTGCCGCCGTTAATTATACTGGTAAAGTAGCAAAAAGATTGGTGGCTCCTGGTTTTCTCGGTGACGATAGGCGTAGTGGGCTTTGCCCCTGTTGTGATATTCTCCATCCACGTCTCGGTCCCTACTCCACATGCGATTGAGGCCAATCAATATTTCTCAGCAGGTCAACTAATGGTCACTGTTACAGACAGGGAAACCGAACGCTCACAGCGTGCCGGCGGGCGCTATTGTGAAGGGTGTCCCAGGTGCGCTGACGATGACGCCGGCTTTTGCAAACAGAGTCATCCGCAACACAACAACCTGCACCCGGTCTGCCGGAAGTGCGGCCACTGCGTTCTACGAGGCAGCCACTCCGACGATACATCGGACCTGCAGTAATTCACCGGCGAGGGCATGGACTGGACGGTCTACATCCTACGTTGCGCCGACGGTACGTTATACACCGGTATCACCAATGATCTTAGCCGGCGTATCGCCGAGCACGAATCCGGGCAGGGAGCGAAATACACCAAGGGCCGCGGGCCATTCCAGCTTGTTTTCGAAGAGGTCTTCCAAAGCCGTGGACTCGCCTCGAAACGCGAGAACAAGATAAAGGCCTTGGACCGCAAAACGAAACTCTTACTTGTTTCCGGAGGAGCATAGCATGGCAACACCAGCCAGCGATGTGGAAACGGGCGGGGTGGTAATCAGGTCTAAAAGCTACTTGGTAAAGACGCAATTTCAGATTGAGAAGGGCAAGAACTATCGATTTTCTGCGTCTGGTAGACGGTATCGATTTGATCACGGAGTTGCGAGGGAACCCGAACACGAAAGATCTTCCGGTTGTACTGGTAACGGCGGTCAGCACCCCTAACATAACCTTGCGAGCGATCGAGCTGGGTGTTAAGTACCGATTGACTAAGCCATGGGACCAGTCAGAATCGGATTTTGTTCTGGAGCGTTCTCTGAACTTAAATCCTGAAGAATCGAATACGGCTAAATCCCATACGTAAAAAGATCAGCCTCAACCGGGTCTACGGACCAATCGTCCAAATTCCCTACCCGCCTTTCGTTGGCGACCAGTTATAAATCTTCGCCAGTGACCCACCCATGAGCTCAGAACGCTCTGAATCCGAGAGTTGGTCGGTGACCCGGAACGACTCAACTCCCTGCTCGTAGTCCAACAGCTCCACCGCCCTGGTCCAGTCCGTTCCCCACAGGCACCGGCCGAATCCGAACGCGCTGAATATCTTGCCCAACGACTCCCAAATGTCCGCGTACGGGAAGGGCTGATGGGACAGTGTGCAAGCCCCGGAGATCTTGATTGCGACGTTGTCCAGTTCCGCGAGAGAGAGCACGTTGGCCAGGTCAGCGAATGGCTCCGGAGGAGGGGGAGGCACAAAGGGCTGTGCCAGGCCCACATGGTCAATAACTATCTGAGTGTGTGGATTGCGGCGCGCCAGTTCAGCCATGAGCGGCAGATTGTCCGAACACATCACGTTCACCGGGATACCAGCTTTGGCGCCGCCGGCCAGGATCTCATTTAGTCCCCGGTCGTCGGCCTCGAACACCTGGCCCGCAATCATGATGCGGGCCCCAACCACACCCGGTGTCCCGGCCCACTCGGCAAAGTCGTCAGCGATTGTTTCTGACTTGGGGTCTAATGGCTTAATCACGCCAAACCGCCCTGGATGCTTGGCGTACACCTCCAGTGCATAGCTGGCGTCGTAGTGGTACATACGATACGGCGAAATCAGCAATGCACCGTCGACGCCCACCGCGTCCATGGCAGCCACCATTTGATCGCCGGTGACCTCTTCTGGGCCCACTAAAATATCATGCCAAGGGCGTGCCGGAGTATTGCGTTCGTATGAATGTACCTGCGAGTCGATTGTGAGCGTCCGAGAAACCATCGTATTTACCCCTTTTTTCTTGGCCTGAATTTATCAGTTATTCCGTTTTATCGGTGAATTCTTAGCAGCAAAATCTCCGGTTATTCGCTTGGAGCCTATCTAGTTTTCGGGCAGAGCGTCAAACGTTGTCTAGACCGACTCGAACCACTTTTTCATCGCTTCCGGTTAGCTCATCAAGGCCTTCATTTTTCCCATCGCGTCGAGGTGGGTTCGGTCGCCTTGTTCGAACATTTCCATTCTATGTTTCTTGGACATTTCCGCAATTTTGTCAAATGTCTCGACTTGAAACTCTAAATCACAGGCTCCGGTTAGGTCTTTGCATGTCATTGTCTTCATATCTAAGGCTTCTTTCCTCTCCATCTCCCCGCGATTGCCTGCTGGCAGTTTAGGAGTGGCATTGAACCGCGTCAACAGCCGTTCCACGCCCAGGCTATAGCGAGTTGAACCGTCCCTTGCCTCGGAATCTTATGTTGAGGATAATAACGGCCAGCTTGTGAGACGTAGGAGAGAAACGAATGGCCGTCCAACCGTACAAGATAGAAATTCCGGACTCGGTCCTCGACGACCTGAAATCTAGGCTGGAGCGCACTCGGTGGCCCGACGAACTTCCTGGTACCGGCTGGGATTACGGCAGCAACCTTGATTACGTCAAAGAGTTGGTGGAGTACTGGCGGACCAAGTTCGATTGGCACGCCCAGGAGAAGTTGATCAACTCCTTCTCCCATTTCAAGAGCAAAGTAGACGGACTGAACATCCACTTCATCCACGAGAAGGGAAAGGGGCCTAATCCCATGCCGCTGGTGATCACCCACGGCTGGCCTGGCACTTTCTTCGAAATGTACAAAGTCATCCCCATGCTTAGTGATCCTGCGAGCCATGGCGGAGACCCAGCCGATGCCTTCGACGTTGTGGCCCCATCTATGCCGGGCTATGGGTTCTCAGACGCCACCGATAAACGTGGCCTGAGTGTTCTCTCCATCGGCGATCTGTGGGCCAAGCTCATGTCGGAGAATCTTGGCTACCAGAAGTTCGCCGCCCAAGGGGGCGACTGGGGCGCCAGGGTGACGGCCAAGCTGGGACTCTCCCACGGGGACAAGGTGATCGGCATCCATACCACGTCTACAAGCAGCCCCACGCCATACCAGGGTCCAGGCACCAGGGAGTTGTCGGAAGCCGAAAACGCGATGCTCGCCCAGAGGGTCCAGTGGTTGGCTGACGAGGGCGGCTATTCCCACATCCAAGCCACCAAACCGCAAACACTGTCATACGGCCTGAACGATTCTCCAGCTGGGTTGGCAGCATGGATCGTAGAGAAATACAGGACCTGGAGCGACTGCGGCGGAGACGTGGAATCCCGGTTCACCAAAGACGAACTGCTTACCACAATCACAATCTACTGGGTGACCCAGTCCATCAACTCATCGACCAGGCTCTACTACGAGTCGTTCTTTCAGGCTTGGGATCTGGCGAAGGACGAGAAGATCCAGGTACCGGTGGCCATCGCTTCGTTCCCACGTGAGAACAGCGTGCCGCTGAGGGAATGGGCCGAGCGTTCCTTCAACATCCAGCAATGGACGGATATGCCCAGCGGCGGGCACTTTGCTGCGCTGGAGGAGCCGGATAGGTTGGTTGAGGATATCAGGAAGTTTTTCCGAGGGCTGCGGTAGGGCATATCGAGCTAAGGATGACGAGGGAATATGGCTACGTGGTTAC
>VFHF01000164.1 GCA_009392095.1 SAR202 cluster bacterium | reverse complement strand
CCTGAGTTTTTGTCCAAAAGGGGCGAGGCGAATTTCACGGCCTTCTGCCGGGATGCCAAGCCCTTGGGTGACATGCGGCGAGTGGTGGTAGCCGCCGAGGGCGCAACCCGCCATTTCGGTGTCGAAGGCATAACCGCCGATGACCTGGCCTGGCTCTTCGATCTGGCCGAGTGGCGCAGGCCGGGCAACTTCACCCAGACCCTCCGCAACGCCGCGCGCTCCAAGTTCGCATGGCTAGAGCGCATCCCCGGCCGCCCAGGCCGCTACGCCACCACCGCGCTGGGCCGCTCCAAAGCCCTCCCCAATAGCTGAGCCGGCAAGCAGGCCGTGTGGCCGCACTTCCATCCGTTGGACCTCCTAGGTGAAAATCCGTTTCGATTTTTTTGCGAAACTCCCGCGTTTTCTCCACACTCTCCCCTAGAGATTTCGTATAATGGCTGGCGGGCAACCCCCTGTGAGGAGAACACCAAGAACTGGATGGAAATATTAACAACTGCGCCCAAGAGGGCCATGGCGATCACGCCCCATCCCGACGACTGCGAAGGCGGATGCGGCGGGGCGCTCGCTAAGTGGGTTAAAGAATTTGGCACCGTGGCCGCGGTGGTGATGTGCACCAACGGCAACAAAGGCACCGGGGACAGGGAGATGACTTCCGAGCGATTGGCTGCCACGCGGGTGATAGAACAGAACAAGGCCTCCGACATCGTGGGCGTCACTGACGTGGTCTTTCTAGCTCATCCCGACGGCGGACTGGAGGACACTGAACTGTTCCGTAGTCAAGTTACCCGCGAGATACGCCGCTTCAAGCCGGACCTGATCCTCGCTGTCGACCCCTACCGCACGACTTCGCACACCCACCGCGACCACAGGAAGAGCGGACAGGTCGCCATCGACGCAGCATTCACCTATGCCTGGAGCTACCAGTACTTCCCGGAGCAGATCACCGAGGAGGGACTGGAGCCGCACCGAGTCGAGCAGGCATTCCTCTGGGGCGGCGAAGACCCGGACGTTTTCGTTGATATCGGGTCCTACCTGGATGTAAAGGTTGACTCTCTAGGCGCCCACGCCAGTCAGATGAGGTCAACCCGGAAAGAGCGACTCGAGCGGGTCAGAAACAACTCTGGCCGCCACAAAGAGAATACCGACCTGGACTACGCTGAGGGCTTCCGGCGCATCGCGTTCAACCTGGGCTCACTGGAGTGGCAACTGCTCCACACCTAGCCTTGGGGCACAGACCGTAGTCCTATTTAGTCGGCGGTACTACGCGGTGGCCTGCCATAGCACTTCGTAGATCTGTTCCTCATCTTCGAAGCCTTTAAGAGTTCGGCGGCCAAAATCCGAGTACTGATTCTTGGTATTGGACGGGCCTTCAGCTACTTGCCGCAACAGGTCGAACACCAAAATCTGGCCACCCTTGGACTCATCCATTATCCTGGTGGCCATAACCACGGCAGAGCCGAAGTAGTCTTCTTCCTCTGTGATCACTTCGCCGGCGGAGCGTTTCCACGAGACAAATATTCTTGGCCCACGGCATTGATCGAAGTGAGAGACATTTTCACGATTTCAGGCTCCGATAGTGGAGGAGGCACCGTGATCGGTTCGCAGTTGGTAGTCTCCGACGATGCTGGGGAAATTGACTCCTGGACTCTGCCTTAGCCATGGTCGCGGTCCTCGAATACCGAACCTCTCTTACCGCACCGTCCCAATCTCTCGCCTGGTGAAAGACATCCCCTGCGACCGCATCATTGACGTGGTGTTGCTGCGTGCGATGGCGCGCAGAAAGTTGGATACGATGCCTGTGTTCTTCCGGACGTCTTTTTTTGGCGCTGGCAGCGAAAGCTCCGACGCTTCGTCAATCAACCCCCACCGGAGCGGCAGGCTGCTGCGGGTGACCACGCCCTTGGGGGCGATCAGATAATGGAAATCGGCGATGCCCATGAACCTGGAATCATGGAACTTGGTGCTGAATGTGGCGACACGGTTGCGGTATGCCTCTTCTTTGCCAGAAACCCGCTGGTAGTCGGACAGAGCCTGCTTGAAGGCGGGCACATCACGCCAGAAATCAGGACTGGTTTCCTTGGCAAAGCCCAAGGCCTGGCGCAGAGTCTCCTTGGCCAGGTCAGTGCGCCCCATGACGTTGCGCTCCCGGTCTTGTAATTCCGTTAAGTCGTCGCCGGTGTGGTCGTCCCTGGAGAAGTCAGACCGGCTAGATTTGACCTCAATAATGTAAAACGTGTTCTGGGGGCCTACAGCCGCCAGGTCCACGATACGCCCGCCCGGTCCTTCCAGCTTTACCTCTAGCCCAATGACCCGGCAGCCAGCCTCACGGTAAAGCCATTCCCAAGCCGCCATCTTCAGATCATAGGTCAGTCCAGTCTCATTTCCCCGCTTGAAGGGACCGGATTCCGTTGTCAGTTCCACCACCGAATCATCCCCTCAGCAACAATTTCCGAACGCGGTTAGGGATTCTCAATGATGGAACCGCCGGCATCGATTTTCAACGAGCGGCTGTCAGTGCGATTTGTCAGATGAAGCGGCATCCCTACCGGCTTCCATTCGTAGGTGATGATCTCAAGGAGATGCCCGCTGTGACCGTTGAAATAGACCGACAGAGTTTCGCATTTGTCGCCAGTGCTGGCGCCTGGAACGAGCATGTTGGCCGCTTCTCTGGACTCGTTTCCAAAGGGGATTCCCGAATCCTTTATCGCTTGGAAAGATCTATCAAAATGGGGGCGGTCCAACGCGAAGGCGTAATGATGGATTAAACCGGGAATCTCGTCCGAATCCCTTAGGTCTAAAGCAGACGAATCGTTCAGGCAGATCATGGCGAAGACGTCGTTCATCCCGGCCCTGCCGCCGTATTGGAATCCGAGAACGTTGGTGTAGAAATCAACTGACTCATCTTGGTCTCTTACCGGGACGATCGTGTGGCCTAAGACTGCTGTCATAGCGCTTCTTCTACATCAAAAAACCCCTTTTCCGAATAGCGTCGCCGTTCCTAAGCCGTTTAAAATTCGTCCCGAAACTACGCCGCTCTGAGAATGCCGGATATTAACGGCGCTACTACCCAGTGTCCAATATCTTCTGCTGTTGCATCATCCCTGTGGGCCCGCAGAATCGCTCGTCAATCGATTTCTCGAATGATGTCCGTGGTAACATGTGCGTCTGCTGCTCGCCATGCAGTTCGGCAACCGCGCATCCAAGGTGCTATCGATGAAATTCGGGTATTTCAACCAACTTCAGATGCCCAAGCCCTGGCGTGAAAATGGGGAGGTCTTGCTGTACAAAGAGGCCATGGAACAGGCGGTGCACGCCGAATCCGTGGGCTTCGATTGCTACTGGCAGACCGAGCATCATTTCTATCCGGAGATCGGCCATAGCTCGTCGCCCGAGTTGTTTCTGGCGGCGCTGGCCCAGCGGACTACAACCATACGGCTAGGGCTGGCGGTGGTAGTACTCCCCTGCAATCACCCGTACCGGGTGGTCGAATATGTGTCCACCCTGGACCATCTCTCGGACGGAAGAGTGGAGTTCGGCACAGGAAGGGGCGCCTCGCCCTACCACATCGAGGCTTTCGGGGTTACTTCAGACGAGTCCAAGGAGATATGGGGCGAATCACTGGACGTTATTTGTTCCATGTTCTTGAACGACCCTTTCCCCGGCTGGCAGGGCAAGTGGTACCCGGACCTGTTGGAGCGCCACTTAGTTCCCAAACCGGTCCAAAAGCCCCACCCACCGTTGTGGGTTGCCGGTAGTCAGCCGGCCACCTATGCCGAGGCGGCTCGGAAGGGTTTGGGAATCCTAGGATTCAACGGCACCGAGCCCGATGAGATTGAGCCATCGATCCGCGCCTACCGTGAGGTCCAGGCCGAATGCACGCCCGTGGGCGGTTACGCCAACCATCAAGTGGCAACTTTCATCATCGGCAACATCAATGCAGATTATACCGTCGGACGCGACCTGGCTTGCGCGGCGGCCCGGTGGTATGCCGGCGACAACGACTCTGAGTTGCAGCGGGTCCGGTTTGGCGCCCACACAGGCGAGTACTACGAAAGCCAGCAGGCTACCGGGCACAGGCCCGGCGTCCGCCCAGCCATCCTCAATAGGTCGAACGAAGACCTGATTCAGGACGGCCTGGTTATCGGCGGTGACGTCGATTCGGTCTGCCGTGGGGTGGAGCGATGGGCGAAGCTGGGAGTCGACCAACTCTTGATCATGATTCAGGCCGGAGACACCACCCATGACGAGGTCATGCGGGCATTGGACCTCTTTGGCTCTAAAGTCCTGCCTGAATTCCAGTAGCCACCCACGACCGGGCTCTAAATCAAGGATGGGCGAACTTTGGCCGGTGACGCCGGTTACTGAACTACCGTCCAGTTGTCTCCTTCGGCGTGGGTAATCATGTCGTTCAACATTCCCATCCACGCTCCGAAGAACGCCCCTGCTTCAGGGATTTCCATTATCCGGTTCAATTCCGCATCCATGTCGCCTAGGTCATCTAAGACCCATTCCACGACCACGCGGTCCGACCTGCCGCTGTAATAATCCGTGTAGATGCGGGTCTCCCAACCGATGCCGTAACCCTTCATCTGTGTTTCGGCTTCCTGAAAATGCTGCACCAGCGACGTTGCCTGGCCGACCTTTGCGTAGAAAGTCCTGCGATGCACTATGGCCATGGTTCCTCCGAATTCTCGGTTATCACGTCGTATCCAAACTCCAATCGGCACAACTGGATTGCCTTAGAATGCTCACTAGGCTTTTTACTACTGAGGCCTTAACAGGGCCTTGCGCTCCCTGCCTGCATTCTCAGTCTCAAGATCAAGCTTCAGACCGAACCCATCGGCCAATCGTGTCAGGTAATTAAATAAACCCACGATGTGACCAACTTCTAGGCAAGCAGAATCGTCAAATCCCGTGTCCCGCAGTGGTTGCCAGTCGCTCTCAGTCATCTCTGTAGGAGTGGAGCTTAGCTTCTCCGCGATGGTGCACAACGCCTGGTCCCTTTGGGATAGATCCTGTAAATCACGCCATCGTTTTTCTTTGATAGCTTCAACGAGTTCAGGGTTTCCGTCTTCGGCACGCAGAAACTCTGCGTGAGATTCGGTTCAATAATGGCAATCTTGGGCGACAGCCGCCACTGCCGCGACCATCTCCCGTTCCTGCCGGGTTAGGTGGCCCGGCTCGAACATCACAGTGCGAAATAAATTGCTGAACGCCGGGCCGATGTCCTTATGGGCCGACAACAGCCGCCCCATGGCAGGGATAAACCCGTAATCATAGCCGCTGGCGCGGACTCCCGGAGGAATCTGTGCACGCCGTTCCGCCTCGGTTGGAATCTTGACCCAGGCTTCCGGCTGTTTAGATTCTTGTTCCATTGCTGTGCCTCCTGATAAAGCGGGGTTAATGCTAATTACAACGCCCCAGCCGCCCGTGCGTGGCTCTCCAGCAGGCCTGTGGTTCTTGCCGGGTCAGTCCGGCCCCAACCACATTCCGTCGCAACGCCAAAGGATGCCAGAAACTGGCTGGCGGTAGCGATCCTAGCCGCGTCGCCTTCAGCATCATCGAAGTGGATGAGCCCCAACATCACCTCGGATTCGGCTGAGACGTTCAAGGAACGCAGAGGCTCAAAATAGCCAGCGTCCGTACGGTCTTTGGGCACAGGCAGATGCAGGAAGTCCAAGCGGCGAGTCAACTGAGAAGCGAGCCCGTTGGCTATCTCCACCAGGATCCCCATGTCCTTGGGCATGATGAGGTGCTCGTCGGCGGGGCTGCCGTAACACAGGTGGTAGCCCAACTCCACATCTTCCGGAACCAAGGCGCCAACTCGTGCCAGTTCGTCGTAAATCTGCTGCTTATAGTCAGACGGACGGCCAGCGAAAGGCTTGTAATCTTCGAAAACCAACACCTCTTGGCAGACATCCCACTGAATGGCCAGCCGGTCGTGGGGTATGGCGTCCATTATTCCCGAGATCGCGTCGGCCAGAGCCCGTTCGTAAGCCGGCAAATAGGCGGCGCGGGCGTTAGGGCTGATGTACATGTAAGTCGTGGCCATCGGGGTAGGCATGCTGACCTGAAAGCGGACATTTGCTCCGATCACCTTCTCGTCTTGGAGCCTGGCGAAGACTTGATACGACTCTACCGCGGCATCCCGGTATCCGGTGTGGAAAGTAGTTTTCGACGGGTCGGCCCCATCCTTGAACTTCATCCACTGGGTCTCCCGAACTACTTTGCCGTCCCACTGGACAACCTGGAAGGGCTCGATCTCCGTGTCCACTTCCATGTCCGGATGATTCCCTAGCATGGCCCTCTGAAACCATATCCAGCGGCTCCGGTCGCCCGTCTCACCGTCGGGTATACGCCGGACCGAAGAACCGAGAACCCGTGAGACCGTGCGAAAGACAGTCTCCGAATCAGGTAACGGAACGCTGCCCACCAGGTGGGCCATGCGGTTAGTGGCCATGGTGAAACTCCTATTAGAGACCCCGCCTAGCTGAGGTCCTGAAGGCGGCGGACCATCTTGCGCATCTGGGCCTCTTCGGGTTGGTCTTGACAGACAAGGGTGAAACTCACCTCGTCCAGTAGGCCTCCGTATCGTTCGACGAACTTGTCGGCGATCTCGTCGTATTCTCCGGACACGCTGAAGGCGTCCAGCATCTCGTCACTGACCAACTCTCCCATCTGGGCCCATTCACCCTTAAGTGACATCTCGTGGAGTTGCTGGCCGGTCTCAAGGAACCCGTGGGCTTCCAATACCGGGAAATAGCTTCTGGTCGAGGCATAGAACGCGATGCGCTTGCGCACGTCGGCTTGCATCGCCCGGATGCTGGAGCGGTCCGGCCCAGTGATGATGAATCCACCGCCGGTTACCTTCAACGCACTGCTGTCCCGGCCGGCTTTCAGCGCTCCTTTTTCCAAGCCGGGACGCACAATCTGTCTCACGTATTCCGGTGAGGTGAGACTATGCAGCATCAACCCGTCTGACACCTCTCCGGCCACCTGGCAGTTGTAGGCGTTCACGGCGGCCGTAAAGACCTCGGGCTCGGGGTACTCACTTGGGCCGGGGTCGAAGAAAGGGGTCATCAACGAAAAGTTGTAGCTCTCGCCGTGGTATTCCAGTTTCTCGCCGGTCTGCCAACTGTGCCAGATCGCTTTTAGCGATTGGACGTATTCCCTCAGCCTCGGGCCGGGCGCCTCCCACTCAGTGGAGAAGCGGCGCATGATGTGCCCCTTGACCTGTGTGCCCAGTCCCAGCCTGAACCGTCCTTTGGACAGCTCCTGCAGGTCTCTGGCCAGGTAAGCGGTAATCATGGGCGACCGTGGGAATGCAATGGCCACCCGAGTCTCAAGGATAGCCTTGTTGGTTGAGGTCGCAGCCAAGACCAAGGGCATGAACGAGTCATGGGCGGTCTCGTTGCTGGACATGGAGTCGTAACCCATATTCTCGGCCCAAGCGGCCTCGGCGGCCACGGAAGCCAATTTGTTGGTAGCAAGCCGGTAGGTGACTTTCATGGTTATTCCTTGCTGGCTCTCTCGGAGTTCAAGAAGACCTGGTCCGACTTGGCCGCCATGACAAAGTCGTTGCGGTGAAGGTTCCTGATCTTGTGGGTCCACCACGTGACCTGGACGCGGCCCCATTCGGTGATCAGACGTGGGTGATGCCCTTGATCCTCGGCTAGTTCTCCCAATTGGCTGGTGAAATCCATGGCAGATTGAAAATCCTTGAACTTGAAGACCCGATCCAGTTTGGGGATGCCGTTCTCATGGGTCAGTTCCCATTCAGGGACTTCAGGTTTCAGTTCAACCACCTCTTCATCGGTAACGCTGGGCGAGTCCCGGCGGCAGGCCTCGCATTTTTCGTTGTTCAATCCGGCCATTTCGACACCTCAGGTAGAGTGTATTGTTAGCGATTCTCTTCGTGCGGCAAATTTTAGCATATGTGGAATTTGAGATGAGAAAGATTCGGACCGTTGTCGGCACCGGCGAGGAAGGCTATGCCGGTGACGGAGATCCAGCCAAGGCCTTCAATAATCTTGAATCTGGTGATTTTGGCGCAGGCCGGTGTTTGTTGTTCCTTGAGCGCCGCCCCGTGTGGGTTTATAGTTTGTAGACTATGGTCGATTTCAGCAGATACACCGTTTCCATCGATTACGACCGGCGCCTGTACAAGCAGGATATCGCTGGGTCGATTGCCCATGCCAAGATGCTGGCCAAGCAGGGCATCATCTCCCAAGAGGACGCCGCCCAAATCACCCAGGGTCTTCAGACCATAGAAACGGAGATCAGGGACGATACATTCCCCTGGGACCCGGCCCTGGAAGACCTGCACATGAACATCGAAAGCCGCCTGCACACCCTGACCGGAGCCACGGCCGGAAGGCTGCATACGGCCCGGTCCCGGAACGACCAGGTGGCGGTTGACCTCCGGCTCTACACCAAAACAACTATCGTTGAATTAGTTAAAGGATTGCGGGGCGTGCAAAGGGCGCTGGTTGACCTTGCCGCCCGCCACCAAGATGTGGTTATGCCTGGCTATACCCACTTGCAACGCGCCCAGCCGGTGCTTTTCGCCCACCATATGCTGGCCTACTTCGAGATGTTCCAGCGAGACATCGGCCGGTTCCAAGACTGCCACCAACGCACCGACGTCATGCCCCTAGGCAGCGGGGCCCTAGCCGGGGTGGCCTACCAGACCGACCGGGAGTTCCTGGCCGCCGAACTCGGCTTCAGCAAGATCAGCGCCAACAGCATGGACGCCGTGTCAGATCGGGATTTTGTGGTCGAATTCCTGGCCGCGGCCTCGGTCTGCATGATGCACTTCTCCCGGATGTCTGAAGAACTGGTCCTTTGGTCCAGCGGTGAGTTCGGGTTCGTCCGGCTATCGGACGATTTCACCACCGGAAGCAGCATCATGCCCCAGAAACGGAACCCCGACTTCGCAGAACTAGCCCGTGGCAAAACGGGCCGGGTCTACGGCGACCTGATCGGGCTGCTAACCACTCTGAAAGGACTGCCCTTGACCTACAACCGGGACTTGCAGGAGGACAAGGAGGGCTTCTTCGACGCCGCTGACACCCTCACAACGACATTGGACGTCTTCCAAGGCATGCTCCCCGGTATGAAGCTGAACGAGGAGCGGGTCTCCAGCCTGGCCGGCGAGAGCCAGATGCTTGCCACCGATCTGGCCGACTACCTGGTCGGGAAGGGTATGCCCTTCCGCGAGGCCCACGGCATCATGCGGGAACTGTCCCACCACTGCGACAACTGGGGAATTGGCCTCCAGAACCTGCCATTAGTGGAATATCAGAAGTTCTCAGGCCTTTTCCAAGATGACGTTTACGACATCACTGCCGAGTCGTCCGCCGCCGCCCGGGACAATCCCGGCGGCACCGCTCCGGTCCGGGTGGCTGCTGCCTTGTCTGATGCGAAGAAGATACTGGAGGCTGCCGCACATGGTTTCTGAGGTCAGGGTACTCATCGCTCCGTCGGTGTTGTCGGCAGACTTCTCCGACCTGGGCCGCCAGGTGCGGGCGGTCACCGACGCCGGGGCCGACCTGATCCACGTGGACGTGATGGACGGTGTGTTTGTGCCCGCCATCTCCTTTGGAGAGGTAGTCGTTGACGCCATCCGTGCCAACACTAATGTACCGCTGAACATCCACCTGATGATTCAAGAACCGGAGAACCTGCTGTCCACCTTCGCTAAGGTTGAATCCGACCAGATACTGGTCCATGCCGAGGCTTGCGGGCACTTGCACCGGACCGTCTCACGCATCAAGGACAAGGGCCATCAGGTGGGCGTTGCCATCAACCCCGGGACATCCGTGAGCGCCGTTGAGGATGTGCTGTCACTGCTGGACATAGTGATGGTGATGTCGGTGAATCCCGGCGCGTCCGGCCAGTCGTTCATTCCAAAGAGCCTGGACAAGATACGGCGGCTCAAAGGAATGATTGACGACGGGAAATTCGGAACACAGATTGAGGTCGACGGCGGCATTAAGGCCGACTTCACCGCCCAAGACTCAGTGAGGGCCGGCGCGTCCATCCTAGTCGCCGGCTCAGCCATCTTCAACGACCAAGAAAGTATCCCAGAGGCGATGAAGGGTATGCGGGGATGTATTTTGGGCTGAGGCTCTAAGCTGACAGACGTCAGCGGTCACGTTTTTCTTAAAAATAAAAAGCCCTGTCCCGATGAATCGGGACAGGGCTTTTTTACATTTCGGAGCCTTTCTGCGCTAAAGAGCCGCGAAAGCCTTTTGGACCTTCTTGGATTTGTGGAGGGATCGGAGACAGCGGGTACAAATCTTGACCTTGACCGATTTGCCTTCGCGCACCAGCGTCTGTTTGTGGACGTTTGCGAAAAACTTGGTCTTGGTGTGCCGGTTGGAGTGGCTGACGTTGTTACCCGTCATACCGGACTTGAAACAGATCTCACAGCGCATCGTTATTATCTCGTTTGCTGCCGTCCAAGCTCAATGCTGGACAGCATGGTATCTCTCTTTTAATCGATTGAATGAACCCAAATTTAACATATTAACCACGCCCAAACAACCTCTGCCGTAGGCAAGCTCAGATTTCCAATCCCCGGATTGAAGTGTATTATCACTCTGGATTTTAAGTCTGAATTTAGCCACAACTTAGGAGGAGTCCATGAGAGTCATCAGAATCGCCGAGGTTGATATCGTTCCCATCGAGACCGCCACGCCCATTCCCGGCTGGACCGGCGGCGACGTCAAGCGCACCCGCCAGCCCTTGCTGCCCGAGGGCGCCAGCAAGACGTTCAACAGCAGCATAGTCAACTTTGAAAAGGGCTGCGGTACCGGCTGGCACACCCACAAGAGCGACCAGATGCTGGTTGTCACAGCGGGCGTCGGCATCGTAGCCGACGAGAACCACCAGCAGGAGATCACCGTCGGAGACGTGGTCCACGTCCTGCAGGGCGAGAATCACTGGCACGGCGCCACCGCCGACTCCTACATGTCCCACATAACCATCACTGCCGCTGAGTAGTTTTCTCTTTGACGGGGCCCCTACTTCTGCAGATCAGGGTTGCTTTTCCACTCAGGTTGGGGCGTCTCCCGGCCTATCTGTGGCACATACTCCGATGTCTCAACCATGCGGTACTTGTGGATGTAGCGCGGGCAGTTCCGGTACGACTCGGTAATCCGGACACGCACGATGAACTGGGCCTCATGGTACTCACCCAATAGCGGATCATTGTCGCCGATTGACGCCACGCCCTGGAGCCGGAGCCGTTGCTGGCCCTCGAAGTCGACGAACAGAATGCCAACGTTAGGGTTCTGCAGCAGATTGCCCATAGACTGGTATTTCCCGTTGCCGTCGTAGTTGGGGAAGGCGATAGTCCCTTCGTCCAGGACCCGGATGAAGCCTGGGTCCCCGCCCTTATATGAACAGGTGGGCAGCCCTCGGTCGTCGCAGGTCGCCAGAAAGAACATGTTGGCCGCCTCGATCATTTCGCGCTCGTTCGCCCCTAGGGTTTCGGACGTACGTTTCGCCATCTTGTCGGCCAAGTTCCGAGTCCCAAATTTTTCCTGTAATTGCCGGTTGCCCAAATGGTAGTCGTGAACCTTCATGTTGATTCTCCCGGTTAAATCGAGCGGCGGCGGTATATCTCTACGGTGGCGTTTTCGATCACCGACCCGCGGATGGGCGGGTGGGGTTTTTTCACACGGACCGAAACCGAGTCCACCGGAAATTCGGCGAGCAACCGGTCGGCGATGGACTGGGCGGCTGCTTCTAGCAGGTTACGGGGTTCGCCCTCCATCACATCTCTAACGGCACGATAGATGTGGGCGTAGCTGATGGTGTCCTCCAAGCGGTCCGAGGCCCCCGCCGGGCCAAGGTCCATCTCCACGGCCAGGTCAACCAGGTACTCTTGACCCAGTACCCGTTCTTCAGGGTTTACGCCATGAAAACCGTAGAACCGCATGCCTTCCAACACGATACGGTCATTCTTTGATATATCGTCTTTCACGACAGTTACCGCCCTCGGGCCTCTATGGCGTCCGCGAAGGCGAGCAGGTTCTGTGCCCGTTTCACCACCGGCACGTCAACCATGCGGCCGTCTATGGCCAGAGACCCACGTCCGGCGGCTTCCGCCTCATCCCAAGCTTCTATGATCTTTCGGGCGTAGGCGACCTCTTCGGGCGAGGGACTGAAAACTTCGTTGATTATGTCGATCTGGGCGGGGTGGATGGCGTGCTTGCCGGTGTAGCCCATCTGCCGTGCCCGGTGGGCGTCGGTCCGCAGCGCGTCAGGGTCCTGGAACAAGACGAATGGCGAGTCAAGTGACGCTACATTGGCTGCCCTGGCCGCCACGGGCACCAAAGACCGGGGGACATGTATCTCTTCGCCGGTGTCAGACCGCTCGATACCCATGTCGTTGGTGAAATCTTCTGCGCCGAAAGCCAAGGCGATCACCCGCTGCGATGCAATCGCGATGTCACGAGCGTCGACCAACGCACTAGCGGTTTCGACCCAAGCTGATATTTTGATCGAACCCGGCTCCACGCCAGCCGACGGTTCGATTGCGCTCAGCATCCGGTCAACATCGCGGATGTTCCAGGTGGACTCCACCTTGCCCACGCTGATGCCGTACAAGTCGGGCGAGACAACAACCTCTAGCTCGGATCGGGTCAACCCGGTATCCAAGGAATTCACCCTGACCATGACCCGTTGACCCCCTCTCCGGAGGGTGGGCACCCAGTCCTTGGCCAGGTCCCTGGCGACGGTCTTCTCACCCGGTGGAACGGAGTCCTCTAAGTCAACCATGACCACATCGGCCTTGAAGGACTTGGCCCGCTCCAGCATATTTTCCCGGTTGCCAGGCACAAAGATAACGCTGCGAATTAATTCCATGTTCGATTGATGGTCCTGTTCGCTGCGGGTGATCCCGTAGCATAATGATTTCGGCTTCAGTCGTGCCAGGTAAACGCGGCCCTGCCGCCCTACTCCATGTCTCCCCAGGTTGGTCCCCACTTGGCGTCTACTTTTAAGGTTACGTCTAACTCCATGGCGGCGGGCATCTCGTCGAAGACCAGGTCTTTTAGGGCATCCATCTCTTCTTCAGGCGTCTCGAAGACTAGTTCGTCATGAACCTGCAACAGCATCTTGGTGCGTAGGCCTTCGGCGTCCAACCGGTTCTGGACCCGAATCATGGCCAGCTTCATGATGTCAGCGGCCGTGCCCTGGATGGGCATGTTGATGGCCATGCGCTCGGCTCCGCCCCGGACGTTGAAGTTGGGATGATTGATGTCTGGCAGGTGTCGACGGCGGCCCAGTAAGGTCTCTACGTAACGAGTCTCTCTAGCTTGAATTTTCACCGTTTCCAAATAATCGTTTATGCGTGGGTATTTGGTGAAGTAGGCCTCTATGAACGATGCCCCCTCATCTCTGCTGAAGCCAGTTTGCATTGATATGCCGTGGGCGGACAGGCCGTATATCACACCAAAATTCAGCACCTTGGCTATGCGGCGTTGTTCCGCGTCCACATCGTTCAACGGAACATCGAACATCAACGAAGCCGTAGACGAGTGGATGTCTTCGCCCCGCTGGAAAGCCTCCAGCAAGCCCGGGTCCTGAGATAGGTGAGCCAGCACCCGCAACTCGATTTGGGAGTAGTCAGCGGAGAACAGCAGCCAATCCGTCGAGTCGGCCACGAACGCCTTCCTAACCTGGCGTCCCATCTCAGTGCGGACGGGTATGTTCTGCAGATTGGGATCACTGCTAGACATGCGCCCCGTGGCTGAGCCGGTCTGGCTGTAGCTGGTATGCACCCGACCTGTCGTTGGGTTTACCATGTCTGGAAGGGCATCCAAATAAGTCGACTTCAGCTTGGACACCTGGCGGTATTCTAGGATCTGATCCACCACCGGATGCAGGCCCTTCAGTCCTTCCAGGGAATTGGCATCGGTGGAGTACCCGGTCTTAGTGCGTTTGGTCTTAGGCAGGCCGATCTCATTGAAAAGAACGTCGCTCAGCTGTTGCGGCGAGTTGATATTCACTGTGTGGCCGATAGACTTGTAGAGTTCCTCTTCCGTCTGGAACATCTGCTCCCGGAGGTCCTCCGACATCTCGCGCAGGGCGGCAGCGTCTAACTTGATGCCGTGGCGCTGCATGGTGACCAGAACCGGGACTAGGGGCATCTCCATGTCGGTCATCAGCGAGCTCAAGCCCTCCCGGACAACAGGTTCCTCGAAGGCCAGGCGGAGACGTCCGGTCATATCAGCGTCGGCAGCGGCGTAGGGCGCGGCCTGGGTGATGTCCACCTTGTCAAAAGTGATCTGCTTGCGGCCGGTGCCGATCAGCTTAGCGATCGGCGTCATCTCCTGGCCTAAGATGTCCTGCGCTAGGCCTTTCAGGCCCAATTGGACATGGCTGAGGAGATGGGCGGCAACCATGGTATCGAAATCGACCCCTTGGCAGATTATGCCGTGGCTGGCCAGTATCGTCATATCGTAATTGGCGTTATGGGCGCACTTGCTGATGTCCGGCGACTCGAACAACGGGCGCACCGCCGCCAGCACCTCTTCCATGGGCAACTGTTCACCCTCTTGATGACCCACCGGCACGTACCAAGCAACCGACGGTTCGGTGGAGAAGCTGATGCCGACCAAGCCGGCCTGCACCGCATCGAGACCCGTGGTCTCAGTATCGAAGGAAAAGCTGCCGGCCTCATGCAATACCGCCAGCATCTGATCCAACTGTTCCTTTTCCTGCACCACCGTGTAATTGGCGCCCTCACATGGGGCCTGGGCAGAGGAAGATGCATCTACTGATGAGCCCTGAGACCCGCCAGTTTCCGGTATGCGGGGAATGACGGTGAAGAATTCAAGCTCGGTCATCAAGTCGACCACCGCGGTCCGGTCGAAATCGCCAAACTTGGCCTTTTCTAGGTCAAGCTCCACCGGGCTCTCTCGGTCGATGGTCATCAGTTCCCGGTTCGAGAATGCCCGGTCCTTGAACTCCTCCAGAGACTGTTTAACGCTGGGGCGGGTCACCTCTTCAAGATGCTCGTAGATACCTTCGAGATTCTGGTAGTCGTTGAGCAGGGCGATCGCCGTTTTCTCTCCAACTTTGGGCACACCGGGGATATTGTCCGAGGTGTCGCCGAGCAGGGCCTTGAAATCGGTCTGCTGTGAAGCAGTAAGGCCCGAATAACGCTCGGAAAGCGCTGCCTCGTCATAAACTTTTCGGTCTTGAATGCTGGAGGCCAGGTCAACTCTGACCTTAGGTGAGATCAACTGGAATGTATCCCTGTCGCCAGTTAGGATGA
>VFHF01000163.1 GCA_009392095.1 SAR202 cluster bacterium | reverse complement strand
GGTCTGTGCTCGGCAATGGGATGCTTCGTCGCCTGCGGCCCCCTCAGAATAACAAATGAGAAGGGCGTGCTACGAGAAACCTTGCGATTACCGCCTTTTCGTTTGGATCGACTCAATTCGCCGCGCCAGCTTTGATCAGGTGTTCCAATTTGGGTCTGCGGGCGATCAGGAACAGGACCGCGCCCAGGGTGTTGAGGCCGGCCAGCAGCAAAAAAGCCATGTCGTAGTCGCCCAATTCGTCCCGCATGAAGCCAGCGAGTGGGGCGGCGATGAGCAGCAAAAAATTCATCGGCACTGTTGAGATGCCCAATATTTTTCCGAAAGATGCGCGGCCGAAATACTCGCCCCTGATGGCCGTGGTCAAGGGTGTACGGCCGCCGAATCCGATGCCGAACAACACCGCAAAAATGTAGAAATAGTAGAGGCTTGAGCCCAGGATCAAGAACACCACTCCGGCGCCCTGGATGCCGGTGAAAATGAATAGTGCGATGTTCTTGGGTATCCGGTCTCCGAGCCACCCACCGATAAACTGGAACACGATTGAGACTGCCGTCTGGACTGTGATGACCCATGCAGCCGTCTGCACACCATAGCCCACATCTTGCAACAAGAGCCCAAGGTGGGACATGGTAGCCAGCACAACCATCGAACCGAACCCATGGCCGAAGGAAATGGTCCAAAAAGCCTGAGTGCGCAGGGCTTGGCCGATGGTCAGTTCGATCTCGTCATTTCCCTCGCCTTTTTCAGACGCAGTCGGCACAGGGGGCACGCCGTCAGGGTAGCCGCCTACATCCTCCGGCTTGTTGCGTATCACCTTGGGCAAAACAAATGCCGATACCAGAGCGACAACAGCCAGAATCTCCGCTGTGCGCCGCCAGCCGAGACGGTTGGCTTCGGGGTCGATCAACCAAGCAATCAAGGGCACCAAAACCAGCGCTCCGACGCCCATTAACATCATGGCCAGGCCCATGGCTAGACCACGATGCCTCACGAACCAATGGTTCAGTAAGGTCATCACGGTGATCCACCCAGCCTGTCCCTGTCCGACGGACATGATGAAATAGGCCAGATAGAACATCCAAAGGTTCTGGACCTGGCTGAACAGGAAGAATCCTGCGGTGAGTATCAATAGCCCGGTGAACACCATGAATCGGGTGCCCATGCGGTCGACTAGGTACCCGGCGATGGGGCCGGTGATGCTGCCTTCAATACGGGTGAAACTGAGGGCTAGCCCCAACTGGGTGCGGCTCCAGCCGAATTGGGCCTCTAAAGCCACCGACCAAACGGCGATCGCCTGGAAGACCGGCACGGCAGTGATGGCCATGATGAACCCGCTGACGGCCACCATCCACCAACCGTAGAACGCGCCGCGGGCCTTGCCCCAGGGGTTGCCCATACTCAGAAGACTAAACAAATAACACTGGACTGGTCCGAAAAAAGCTCTCTTTCAACGGGATTAAGAATACTACAGCACACTTTGTATTACAACAAAACCGTAATTGAGTACAGAATGTGACGCGTTAGCCGTTTTTACACCAATTCCTGAACCCCTATTTTCCAATTGGCCGCCAAACGTTAGAATGGTGCTCTCTCAGCAACCGTTGGCCAAAATATCGTTCTTAAATATAGTTCTTGGAGTGACCATGGAGTACGGACTGTTTCTGATGCCCTCCCATCCGCCGGAACGGGAAGTTTTTGAAGCCCACCAATGGGACTTGGACTGCCTAGTTCTGGCTGACAAACTTGGCTTCTCTGAGGCTTGGATCGGGGAGCACTACACGGCGCTGTGGGAACCGGTCCCGTCGCCTGACCTGATGATCGCCCAGGCCCTGATGCTGACCAAGAACATCCGCCTGTGCACCGGCGTACACCTGTTGCCCTACCATCATCCAGCCGAGTTGGCTTGCCGGGTGGCCTACCTGGACCACATGGCTCAGGGACGCTTCATGTTTGGCATAGGCTCGGGTGGGCTACCCACCGACTACACGATGTTTGACGTGGACGGCCTGGGAGGCCAACACCGGGAAATGACTCGGGAGGCGATCGACATAATCCTTAGGCTTTGGGCCGAGGACGAACCGTTTGAGTACAAGGGAGAGTTTTGGAACGTCAACCTGCCGGAACCGCAATACGGCACTCTGAAACACCACATCAAGCCGTTTCAGAAGCCGCATCCGCCCATCGGCGTCGCCTCGGTCAGTCCGTCCTCGGAGACCCTAAAGATCGCCGGCGAGCGGGGATTCATTCCCATGAGCCTGGCATTCAATGAGGATTACGTGGTCAGCCACTGGGCTGCAGTCTTAGAGGGCGCTAAGAGGAGCGGCAAGACGCCCAGTAGAAAAGACTGGCGCATCACTAGGGACGTGTGGGTGGCCGACTCGGACGATGAGGCTTACGACAAAGCGGTGAACGGCATGCTGGGTAGGGTCTGGGGTGAATACTTGTTGCCCCTCTTCGATCAGTTCCAGTTGCTACATGTCATCAAACACGACTCCAGCATCCCAGACTCGGCCGTGACTCCGGAATACATGGCCGAGAACGTCTGGCTCATCGGCTCACCGGACACGGTTGAGAAGAAGATCCTTAGCCTGTACGAGATGTGCGGCGGCTTCGGTACGTTGCTGTCCTTGGTCTACGACAACATGGACAACCAAAAAGGCTGGGAGAAGTCTATGAAACTGCTCGCCGAGGAAGTGATGCCCCGGTTCGCGGACATGAACTCCGACTAATCTATTTTGAAACGCGGTAGACTCAAAAGGGCGTCCCGGTTTTTCGGGACGCCCTTTTGTCGTTTGGGCCTATGCACCCAATCATACGACCAGCCCAGTCTCCAATGACAATATCGGTGGTAAAGAGTCCAATATCAATTCCCAGCTATCTCCATCGTCTCGGTTGTAGAATATCTGGCCCGTGGTAGTCCCCAGATAGATCCCGCAAGAGTCTAACGGGTTTGTCACCATTCCCTCACGCAGCACATTGATGTAGGCGTTATCCTGGGGCAGCCTTTTGGTCATCGGCTCCCGGTTGACGCCCCTGTCCGGGGTTCCGGAAACTACCACGGCCGACACCCCTACCCAGTACCGGTCATTGATCACGCGGATCAAGCACCAAGCTATGGAGACAAAGGCCGCCCGTACATGGGCGGCCTCTGAAGTTTCGGTATCACATCTGAATGGTCAGGCGGATATTTGCTTAGACTTTTGCCGCACCGGCCTACTGACATCATGGAGAAATCCGAGTATCTCTTTGTGCGACTGCCATACCCCGGTATGGTGGTACGCTATTCCCTTTTCCTCGCAGAATGCCTGGACAATCACCTGAGATTTTTTGAGGTTGTTTCGGGGCATGTTTGGGAACAGATGATGCTCAATCTGATAATTCAGCCCGCCGTACCAGAAGTCGGCTAATGGGCTGCCTTGCACGTTCCGCGCGGTTAGCACCTGCTGATGCAAGAAGTCCATCTCGGTATCTTCGTCCAGCATCGGCATTCCCTTGTGGTTGGGAGCAAAGACCGAGCCCATGTAAACCCCGCCTAGGGCCCGGTGGACCGCAATGAATGCGGCGCCGTACCAGGGTCCGAGGAAGAAGAAGATCACCGCCAGATAGGCGGCCAGCCCGGCGACCACCAACACCGGCTCCATGACCGGGTAACGCATGCGCTCTTTGCGTATCTGGTAGGCGATACCGCCAAAAAGCAGGCTGAGGGCGGTCAACGTCAACAGCGGATAGAACAGGAACGCCTGGTGCCGGACGGTAAGACGGCCGATTCCCCTCATGGTCAGGGCCTGTTCTTCGCTGAAGGCGAAGAGAGAGACCTCAATATCGCCGTCGACATCGATCACGTTGGGCGCCCGGTGGTGCGTGTTGTGCTTGTCCTGCCACCAACTGGGCGTCATACCGGTCAAGAACCCCACACCCAGCAAGACCCAGTCGTTCTGGCGGGCCTTTTTGAACATCTGCCGGTGTCCTGAATCGTGCCCCAGAAACCCCAGGTTGGTGAAAGTTAGGGCTAGGAACACGGCATTGAGCATCTGTATCCACAGGGTGCTGCTGAAGATGACTAGGATCGCTATGCTGACGGCAACCATGGCCACTACGCTGGGTATCTTCCAGGCATAGTAGAGGTATTGGCACTCCAATAGTCCGGCCTGGGTCACCCGTCGTTTCAGCTCTAGGTAATCCCTGTCTCGGTCCCGTTTGGTAATCGGTTCCGCAGAGTCTATCTCGGCGTCGTCTGTGACAACGGTGCCTGCTGGGGACCCAATCAAGTTTTCTGAACTGATGGTATCTATCTCCAGGAGCGCTCGGCTCCTTGGGGTTGGGCAGGTTCCAGCCAATGGAGTATCGAACCGTGCGGTTTCCGCGGAAAGTTGTCCCAGAGTATAACGTGTTGCTCCCCCAGTCACCAACCATGAGACTGTCGGGTTGGGAAGAATTCGCTTTAGACTGCGACGGCTTTACCGGCTTCCTCGCGGATGTTCTTGGCCGACGCTTTCAGGGCGTTCAGTACGATGGTCGGCGGGGCCGGGGCGACCGACGTGTAGTTGACGCCCATTTTGAGCAGGTCCTGGGGCGTGAACCGGCAGGCGGCATGGTTCACCGGGATGTAAACTCCTGCCTTGCCAACGGCCTTGACCTTGGCCGCCAATTCCTCGAAGGTCTGCTTCAGGCTTGGGTCTGTCGGGTCGGTTATGCCCAGCGCCGCACTGATGTCAGTGGGGCCGAGGGCGATTAGGTCGACGCCGTCCACGGCGGCTATCTCTGAAATCTCAGCGAGTCCTCGCTTGTCTTCGGTCATCACGACGAGAAGAATCTCTTCATTCGAAGTCTTCATGTGCTCGTTCCAAGGCACCGAGCCATAACCAGCTGCCCTGGAGCTGCCGGCCCCTCCCCGTTCTCCCAGGGGCGGATAGCGAATAGCCTCCACAGCTTTCCTAGCGCCCTCGGCGCCGGCGATATGGGGCACCTGGATGCCCTGGGCGCCCATGTCCAACAAACGCAGGATGGTCTTGGGGTTTTCGTCAGGCACTCGGACGACCGGCGTGATGTCGCAGAGATCGGCGACTCTGATCATCTCGCCGACGGTCTGCAGGTCAAATACCGTATGTTCCATATCGATGAAAGCACCGTCAAACCCGGCGCTGGCAATGATCTCAACGACAGCAGGGTCGGCAAACCCAACGTGGCTCACGATGGCCAGGCCGCCTTCGCGCATAACCTGCTTGATCCGATTCGGTTTCATGGTCTACTCCCTGGTAAAATGGCTGTCGTCTGGCGCCCAGACGATAGAATTCCTTGACGAGCCGAGTGTAGAGACGGCCTGGATAGGTGTCAAACCTGAGCTCTGAACTGGACCGAATCGCCAACCGATACCGTGCCGACGGTTTCGACCGTGCCGTAGACGCCAAAGTAGGGAGCACGGGCGCTCGGGCGGTAGGTCAGCAGCAGCTTGGGCATGTCGAAGTCCCGCTCCCCGGTGTCGGGGTCTAGGGTTGTGATGGCGCAGCGGGGGTCGGGCGCCACCAGCCTCAGCCGTAGTTCTGGGCCAACCTGCACCACGCCACCTAGCCAAGTGTCTTCCTCATGGGGAGAGCACCCCTCGAATAGAAACGAAGGCCGAAACCTTCGGCCATCGAATTTGGGTGCGCCGCTTACCCGGCCTTCCAAGCCATCGACGGAAGCCTGTGATAACAACGAGACAGGGTATTCATCGAAACATGCGCCTGGATCGTCCGTTTTCACCAGGCGGACCGATGAGCTGCAATGCGATGAAAGGGCTTCACTCCACATTCCAGTGACTTCTCGCCCGGAGACCTGCCGGCCCCACATCGTGGTCGTCACCGAACCACCCAACTCCGGCAGCCCTTCCAAGACCCGCCCATCCGGAAACCGGAGAGTCAGATAGTCGGACTCTCCCAAGTATTGGGCTTGGACCAAGGCCAGGCGGCCATATTGACGTTGGGTCAACAACCCGCCCTCGCCGTTAATCAGGTGGAAACGTCGGTCATCTTCGATGCCCGAAATTCCAACGGCCACAGTTGTCTGCTGAGATAGAGAAAGTGACTTCACCGGCGAGGTGAAGATCGCTGCGACCGAAACCAAATGACCACCCCTTGTATTCCCTGGCTCTGTTGCCGCTTATATTACCCTTCGCCGGGGCGGGTGCCCAGTACCACCGACAGTTGCTCAGAAGACCCGTCACCATGGATCACATCAAGCATAATCTCGTCGCCGGGCCTTGTATGCTTCGTCAGGTAAACGATAAGGTCGGTCATGTCCCGTATCTCGGAGCCGTCTATCCCGACTATGGTGTCTCCACCCAAAGCGTACTGGACTCCGTTTACCACCTCCGTCCGGTCGCTCCCAGTCAGGCCGCCGTCACCAGCAGGACTATTACGGTTAACCGTGATCACGAGCGCTCCTCGCGTGCCTTTGGGCAGTTCCATAAGCTGGGCAACGTCTGCGCCCAACGGCCCTCCCGAGATTCCCAGCCAGGAGTATTCATACCTCCCGTCTTCGATCAGAGCGGGCACCACCATCTTTGCGATGTTGATCGGTACGGCCAGGCCAACTCCGGCGCTGCTGCCAGATCGGCTGATTATCTGAGTGTTGATTCCCACCACCCGGCCATGGCGGTCCAGGAGAGGGCCACCGGAGTTTCCGGGGTTGATGGGGGCGTCGGTCTGAATCACTTCTGGAACGGTGAAATTACTGGAACTGCTACGAATGGTGCGGCCTACGGCACTGACGATGCCGCTGGTCATGGTGAAGGATTGTCCGAAGGGTGCGCCGATGGCCACGGCCAGTTGCCCCACGAGTACATTGTCGCTGTCGCCCAGGTCGATGGGCATCAGACCTTCCTTCGGGTAGATCAGCTCCAAGACGGCCAGGTCCGAATCTTTGTCGCCGCCCAAGACCTTGGCCAACACCTGTGTACGGTCCGAAAATATCACCGTAACCGTCTCAGACCCGTCCACGACGTGCTGGTTGGTGATTATGCGGCCTTTGTAGTCCCACACAAAGCCGGAGCCCTCGCCTCGCTGCAAGAAGTCATCGGGGATCCCGGGGGCATTGGGGAATTGCCTGGTTCGGTCATTACCTTCCAGCCCCTGGATAACCCGAATATTCACCACCGAAGGCAAAGCCTTCCGGTAGATATTGATCATCACCCGTTCTTGGGCTGCGACCAGTTGGTCCGCCGCGCTGTCCTCGATTGAAACCGTCTGAGTCGTTTCCGTTGACGATGTGGTGGCTCCAGTAGTCTCAGGCGTGGCGGCTGAATCGCCGCCGCAAGCCGCGATGATGAATAACAGCAACCCCAGACTTCCAGGGAGCAGCCAATTCCTCAGGCTCTTCGTTCGCTTCGTATTAAGTCGTTCCATCGTTAAGCAAATCCATGGTATTGATTTGCCAATTCCCAATATACGTAAGATACGTTGCTCAATCACGCCATGGATTTCGGATAAGTTTGGTCCGTGTCTATCCCGTCCGTTTTTTGCCGGTCTTTTCCTCGAATAGTTTCCAGGTGAGGTCGTTGAATGGGTAATACTTGCCAGGTGAGCACTGCTCGATCTCCAATTGGGTTTTGATAACCTCTTCCACTTCCTCCCGTTCGTGGGCGATGCGGATCACCTCGTCGACCGCCGCCGCCGGCACCACCACCGCGCCGTCATCGTCGCCCACCACGGCGTCTCCCGGCCGAACCAGGACTTTGCCGCATTGTATGGCGTCGTTGACGTGCCAGGGCCAGAATTCGGCAGGCCCCTGCTTTGCAGTTGTGTTGGCGGCGTAGACCGGAAAGCCGTATCCCTTGAGCGTGTTGCTATCGCGGGCGGCGCCGTCCGTGACCAGCCCACCGGCCTTAAGCTGCATCATGCGCAGGAATTTGATGTCTCCTCCGATAGAACTGTATTCCCAGCCCATAGCATCGATGACCAACACTTCCTCGGGTCCGCATAGTTCGATTGCTACGTATTCAGCCGATTGGTCTCCTTTTGGCTTGTCTGCCGCTAGGTCGGGCCGGTGGGGCACAAACCTGAGAGTGACAGCCCGTCCGGCCATGTGCTGTCCGGCCTGAAGCGGCTTGGCCCCATGGATGAAGCTCATTGGCCAGCCCATCACCCATAGCCCATCGATCAGGGTCTGGGTTGGGATTTTTCGTAAAACCTCCAGAGTCTCGCTGGAGATCGGGTTGGCGTCAGGCATGATTGTTCCTCGTTAATGTTAGGTTGGCGCCAGGTCGCGGGAAAGACCCCGTCCTAATCTTCCCCCTTGCGAAGGGGGAAGGATTTGTGTTTCGCTTCCCCGAGGGCTTCGTTTAGATGGCCAGTCGGTCCAGGTGGTATCCGGTGTCGCCTAGGTTGGATTCCGCAATCTTAGCTCGGGCCGAGTAAAGCTGCATGTCATGTTCAACGGTGAATGATATACCGGCGAAGATGGAGTGCCCAGCCTCGGTGGCCATCCGGCTCATCGACCCGGTCTGGGCTTTCGCCATGGATACTTCATCTCCGGCCAGCAGGCCCTGGTCCAACTTCCAGGCCGCTTGATAGGTCAGCATCCGGCCGCCGTCCACGGCTACTCGAAGGTCGGCGCAGCGGTGTTGAACGGCCTGAAACGTGCCGATGGGGCGTCCGAACGCGACCCTGTTATTGGCGTATTCCACCACCATCTCCAAGACTTTTTGAGCCCGGCCCAGGGTCTCGGCGCATTGTATGACTGTGGCCCGCTGGACGGCCAGATCCAGCGCCCACTGTCCTTCAGCGATCACTCCCAACACTGAGTCTCCGGATATCGTTACATCATCGAATTCAAGCAGGTATTGCGGATAGTTTGCGATGGACTCCATGGGAGTCTTGGTCATTCGTTCATCTTGGCTATCTACGATGACCAGAGTCGTGTCAGGCCAGGCCCCGATGGCCGGGCGGGTGGCGCAGATGATGCGGTCGGCCAACCCGGAGTGGGGCACGAAGGGGCTTTCACCGCTGAGGGTCAGTCCGCCGTCCGCCGAAGCCGTCTCCAGTTTCTCACCCCTGGCGAGGGTCAGGACCAGATCTCCGCTGATAATTCCGGGCAGAAGACTGTCTTTCTGACGGTCGGACCCGGCGTTCAGCACTATGTGGGCTGCCAGTACCGATGATACGAGCAGCGGGCCTGGCGTCAATGCTCGGCCAATCTCTTCAAACAGCACGGTCTGGTCGGTAAGAGAACCACCGGTACCGCCGTATCGCTCCGGTAGGGAGATGCCCAGCCAGCCCAGGCCGGCGATCTTACGCCAGAGGTCTGGTGAATGGCCCGCGCTAGACCCCTCGACTTCTCGGACGAGGGAAGTAGGGCACTCGGCCTCAAGGAATTCCCGAGCCGCGGTTCGAAGTATCTGTTGCTCTTGTGTCAGTCCGTAGTCCATCGTCAGAGAACCTAGCGGGGCATACCAAGGCCGCGTTGGGCGATGATGTTCCGGTGAATCTCGGTTGTTCCGGCGCCGTGGAGATGCATGGCTTCCCGGTGGATACCCTCGATATTGCCCAGCAGAGGGGCCAACGGTGAGCCGTGACGCAGGGTGGCGTATGGCCCCAATAATTCCATGGCCATCTCGGCGAAGCGCAACCGCTCTTCGCTACCGTATAAAAACGCCACCGACGCCTCTGAATTAGGCACCGCGCCGGAACTCTGCATCCAGGCCACATTCCAGCAGAGCAGCTTCCAGGTCTCCATGCCCAACCGGCGCTGGGCCATTTGGTGGCGCACCAGTGGATGCTCGGCCAGGGGCTGCCCGCCGTCGGGCGCGGACGCCTGGCAGAACTCAACAAAATCATCGAAAACCCGCCGTACGTTGGCGTACCGCCACAGCCCGGACCGTTCAAAGTCCAGTGTCGTCATGGCGTGGTACCAGCCCCGGTTCTCTTCGCCGATCAGGCAGGAAAGCGGCAACCTGACGTCGTCGAAATGGGTCTGGGCCGCCATCTCGCCGTTGATATAGGGCAGGGGGGTCAGACTGATTCCCGGGGTCTTGAGATCGGCGATAAACATGCTGATCCCGCGGTGTTTCTGGGCATCGTGGTCGGTACGCGCCAGCAGGTACATGTAGTCGGCGTGAAATGCATAACTGGTGAACATCTTGGAGCCGTTCAGCACGTACTCGTCGCCATCCCGCTCGGCCCGAAGTTCCAAGGACGCCAAGTCCGAACCGACGTTGGGTTCGCTGAACCCCTGGCAGTACTCGACCTCGGCCCGAGCGATGGGCCCCAAGTAGCGGTCCTTCTGGTCCTGAGTGCCGAAGACCATGATTGCCGGGCCGACTATGCCTAGGCCTATGGACTGACTTTTAGGCACCCGCCAGTAGCCCAGGTCTTCAGCTAGGATGCCTTGTTCGATGGGCCCTTTCCCGCCGCCGCCGTGTTCTTCGGGCCAGCCGATGGTCAGCCAATTCCGTTCCGCCAGTTTCAGGTTGATCTCCCGGCCGAACTGGTATTGCTCCTCGGTCAAAAGGCCGAAGACCTCCTGCTTTTCCACGGGTACTTCGTCCCTTAGGAACTCTCGGAGTTCTTCTCTAAAGTGGATCTGTTGGGGGGTGAAATTGAAGTCCATCTTAATTTAGCAGAGTATATCAGGCTGGGGCGCAGGCCCTGATTATCTCCAGCGCCTGCTCTTTGGCGCCTTCGCCCATGAACCTGGGCGAAACTATGGGTAGGGTGATGCCGGCATTGCGGTAGTCAGTCAGCTTTCCGCGGACCTCATCTACCGTGCCCACCAGCCCGATCTGGTCGATCAGGCCGCTGGGGACCAGGTCCAGCGCCTCTTCGGTCCGGCCAGCCTGCCAGGCTACCCGCACGTCCTCGATCTCCTCAGGGAATCCGGCGTCGATCATGAGTTTACGGTAGCGGGGGAAACGGCCAGCGTAGGAGGCGATGGGCATACGCATCAGGTCTCTGGCCGTCTCCCGGTCGTCGGACACGGCGCAGGGGAGCAGACTAGCGACTTCAACATCGTCGGGGTTGCGTCCGGCGTTGCGGGCGCCAAGACCCACGGCCTGGGCCGCTTCTTCGGCGTGGGCGAGGGTGCACCAGGTGAGTATCGCCCCCTCGCTGATCTCGCCGCAGATCTCCAGCATCTTGGGGAAGACGGCCGCCACGTAGATTGGTATCCCCTTGCGCAAAGGCTGGAACCACAGATCGAAACGTTCTATGTCGTATATCTCCCCGTGGTAGCGCACGTCCGAGTCTTTGAGGATGGCCCGGACGATGTCCACACACTCACGCAGACGTTGCACCGGGCGGGTGAACTCTAACCCGTGCTCGGGTTCGACCTGGACTTTGTGGCTGCTGCCGACCCCCAGAATGAACCGGCCATTGGAGAAGTAGTCCACCGACGCGGCCGCCATGGCGATTGTCGGCGGGGTGCGGACGAAGACACTGGTGATACTCGTGCCCAACTTGATCCGTTCCGTGACCATGGCGCAGGCGGTCAGAACCGAGAACTGGTCGCCGCCGTGACCTTCGGCCACCCAGGCTGATTCGTAGCCCAGTTCTTCGGCCACTTTCACACATTCAACTATATCTTGAGGGGACATCCCCCCAGAAAACCCGACCCCGATACGCTCCATATTCGGCCCTCCCAATGCAGAACCTATCCAATTTCTGATAATTTCTTGGCATTGATGCCCTTTGGAGGTCTATGATATGCCATACCGTCAACGAGCCGCAGCCTTCTGCCGTCCAATATCAAGGCCTGCCGCGGAAAATCACCCCACTGCAACCGGACCTGACAGGAATTGACTCCTCAGCCGGCGCTAAGCTACAGCAGGTACCGCTGGACAGTCATGGTAGTTTGGCTGTTCTCTAGCGTATCTTCTTTCATGGTGTTGAACACCCTGGGTATTCTGCTGCCCGCCATCAGCGCCGACCTTGATCTTTCGCCCAGCCAGCAAGGACTGCTGGGTTCGGCCTCCCACTGGGGAAACATCGCTCTCGCCATCCCACTCAGTTGGGCAACCTCGCGGCTGTCCCCCAAGTGGCTCACCGCCGCCACACTGCTGATGGCCACCGGATGTTTGTTCCTGCAAAGTTGGGCCCCGGTGTTCATCGTGCTGCTGGCTGGACGCCTGCTGTTCGGCATCAGCAACATCGCCCAGATGCCGGCCCGGGCGCTGCTGACCCGACAGTGGTTCCCGCCCAGGGAAGTCATCTACCTCAACGGCCTATCAAATGTGCTTTTCGGCCTGGTCGTGGGTGGCGGACTGGTGCTGGCGCCGGTGATCCTCGATCTGATGGACGGCGACTGGAGGGCGACACTCAGGATATTTGGGCTTTATTTAGCCGGGATCACTCTGTTGTGGACGTTTGTGGGCAGGGAGCGGACCAACGTAGCGGACCAGGACGTTGTAGCGGAGAGAGGCCTGGATGTGCTCAAGGGCGCTTTAGGGCACCGGGACCTCTGGATCGGCGGGCTGGGGTTCGCCGGGGCAACGATGTCTTTCGGCGCCTTCCTGGCCTTCTATCCAACGCTGATGCTGGAAGAGTTCGACAT
>VFHF01000162.1 GCA_009392095.1 SAR202 cluster bacterium | reverse complement strand
CAAAGAAGAATCCGCTGATCCATGGGCAGGCCCTCTCAAGCGACTCGGCAACTATGCCCTCTGACCACGCCCTGTAACCTTCATGCTCCGGCTGCCGATACCCATACCGTCTAAGTACCCCACCCGGGTATGGTTCCTTGGTGGGGGTAGTTTTATGCCTGGAAAACACGGACCAGAAAAAGTTCGTGGCCAATCCGTGGACATTAGAAGAAAACCAACGACCCTTTATGTCATATAAAGGGTCGTTTTGTGCCTAAGATATGGAGCCGGTGATGGGAATCGAACCCGCGACCTGCTGTTTACGAAACAGCTGCTCTACCACTGAGCTACACCGGCCCTTCGGGCCTATTGTAGCCTATCTTTGAGCCTAAAACAGCCCATTTCCAAGGGATAGCGGGCCTAGCCTCAGCTGATGCTGAATGGGTTTGCCTCGGAGTGGGTGCAACGATCCTTGTGCCGTCTCAGGAGTTACGCCACATATATGGGCCAATTCCGTTTCAGAGGGCATAAGATATCGCCTTAGGCTGTGATCGCCTGTTTCCAACATATTCATTGCTGCAATCGCAATAATCTTGTTACCTAGCGAAATATTTGAAGGAGTGGTTTTATCTTCGTAATTCCCTAGCATAGGAGTGCTCTCGTTAATTATAGATGCCAATTCAACTGAACCACTTTAGAAAGGATTGTCCTGGCGAGCACGCCCATGCCACGATACTTCTGGAGCGAGGCGTCAATCCGAAAGTTGTATCGGAACGCCTCGGCCATGCCAGCGTTGCAACAACTCCACTTTATTAAACGCATCCAACCAATCACAATCCTTGGAGATTCCAGGGGATGTCCCAACTGACGTACGCTGGACGTTAGACCCAATGGAAATGTTTTGGGGTGAAATTTCGGACAGCGCGCGAGAATTAATGACCCATTGTGCTGTCGAGTCGAGAGCTTTGCTTGATGACGGCTCATACGTCTGTTGTGTGTGCTGGGAGCCGAATATGTATGATTCAAGGGATAAAGCAAATACAATATGCGTAGACTATCAACATCGGCGAAATAACACTGGGACTTCTATGGGGACGTTGGTGGACTTGTTTGATTGGAACGCCCAATTGGTGGGAGCGCGATTAGCCAATATAAGTCGTACTTTGTCAGACCCTAAATACACAGGTTTGCCGTACCCCATTCAACGAACAATAAACCGCCATAACCCCGATGGAAAATCTCATGAAGAGCGCACCACAGCACTCAACTTAGTGTCAGATATTTGGATGGATTTTGTATTTACCCAATATTTGATAACTCGAGGTTATCTGCCTCATCCCGATGACTTGCCAGGAGGCCTTAATGGACCGCCGTTCTAAGATTCAATCACACTATTAACCTGATCTTAAACGACAGATGCAACGGGACCTGGCGGAACGCGAAGGTATCTTCGCTGTTCCGACATCTGCCGCAGCTTCTGCCGGACTCGAAATTTTAACCAACAGCGGCGTCGCCCACTGAGGTGATAACGTTCTTGTTCCGGTGACGAGGTTCGGTCTCAAAGACGAGCCCCCATTTCGGCCTAAAGGAGTGAATATGAAGTTGCAAATAATGTCCCCTGCCGCTGACAGGGTTGATTACAAGGTCCCGCCGGCTCCACGCCTATCCGGACTAGAAGGCAAGACCATCGGCCTCTACAACAATATGACCGGCGGCGCGGACATCGCCGTAGACCGAGTGGCCGAGCATATCGGCAAGCGATTCCCCGGAGTTAAGTTCGAGCGGTACGGCGGGGATCTCAGGTCCGGCCGCCCGTCCTTGAGCCGCGGTACTCACATAGATGAAGAAGAAGCTTCCCTTATAGCGATGGAAGTCGACGCCATGATTGGGGCGACTGCCCATTGAGGAGGCTGCACGTCGTGGCTTGCCCACGACATGGTGGCAGTCGAGAAAGCCGGCGTCCCAGCCGTAGCCATCGCCGCTAGAAGTTTTGCCAGAGCGTGGCAGTCGTGCGTGGATGGATGGGGCCAACCCAGTGCGTCGTTCGTCACTATCCCTCACGCCACCACCGGACAACAGGCCGGATTCATCCATAGGATGGTCGACGAACAGATAGACGAAATCATCCAGCGTCTCACCGAGATCCCAGCTTCCGCGGCAACTGCCAGAGGTTCAAGAAACGGAAGCAATAGCACCGAACTGTTCGACATCGAGATGGATGAAACCCCGGAAGGGCTCGATGCGGTGAACCGCTTCCTGGCCGACCGAGACTGGTCAGACGGCATTCCGGTGATTCCTCCCACACCTGCGGCGGTCGAACGCATGATGAAGGCCACGAAGCGGCCACCTCAAGACGTGCTCATGGTGATGGAACCGGGTTTCGGTCTGGCCACGGTGGAGAAGATAGCCATCAACGCCGTTATGGCGGGCTGTCGCCCGGAGCAGTTCCCGGTACTCCTGGCGGCCATCGATTGTCTGGCGAAACCTGAGATGAACCACAGGGACATGCAGGTCTCCGGACATACTGAAGCGCCCATAATCCTGGTTAACGGCCCAATCGCCAAGAAGGCCGGTATAAACTTCGGCACCACCGCCATGGGCCCCGGCGTCATCAACAGCGCCAACACGGCTATCGGCCGGGCCCTGCGGCTGTGCCTGATCAACATCGGCTACTGCAACGCTGGCGCCGGCGACCCTAATTTCGTGGGACTGCCTACCAAATTCGGCATGTGCATCGCAGAAAATGAAGAGGTCAGCCCCTGGCAGCCCTACCACACGGACCTGGGGTACAAGAGGGAAGATAGCACGGTAACTGTGGTGACAGTTACCGGCCCAACTACCATAATTGACCCTAGATCAAAGACCCATGAAGACACTCTCAACAACATCGGTTCGATGATGTTCTACCCCAACGCCGGCGGCGGCAATTGGCTCAAAGGTTGGGATTCGGCCCAGATTGGCCACACCAACAGGCGGATGCCATACCAAGGTCCATACCACCCAATAATCTTAAGTCCGTCTCGGGCGGTAATCATGGCTGAGGCCGGCATGAGCAAAAGGAACGCCCAAGAATGGCTGCACCAGAACTGCCGGGTGTCTTTGAAATCGGTATTGAGCAAGGGAACCATTCCCACGGACGCCGAGGGAAAGTGGGTGCATCATCCGGAATTGCAACATCTGTCAGACGACCCCGAGGCAACCATACCGGCGTTAGAGAGTCCGGAGCAATATTTACTTTTCGTAACCGGTGGCTCTACTCACTACGCCAACTTCTTCTATGGGACCTACGGCATCGCGACGACGCCGGTGGAAGAGATCTAACTGCTATCGGTTTTTGAGTGCGGTGCCATGCCTAGCCAGAAATGAGCATAAGTGCTCGTAAGTGGCAAATCGAGACTGGAGTCTGCTCATAAGTGAGCATAACGTCAGGAAGTGGTAAAACTTCCCGCCGCTTTGAGTCACTCGTGGGGATCAGAAATGATTATCTTAATTGCGCAGTGAAAACGTGAATAGATCCTATTTCCTTGGCTTTTTCCGTATATCCGGGTGCTCCAGTTACCGCTACATTGCCGCTTATGGACACAGATGTTCCAAGTCTGTCGTTGCTAGTTGTACCGGTGCCGGTCAATATTGAACTCTCTGACCAATTCGTTCCGGTCCGATTATATGTATATAGAGAGCCCGAGTCGGATCCGTTAGCGTTCGCGTATAAAGCACCTACAATTGCAACATCCGCCCCTACGGCAACTGACCATCCAAAGTTATCGTCATATGCTCCTTCGCTAGCGATGAGTTTGACCTCTTCGTTCCACTCACCGGTGGCATTACGAACGAAAACATAAGTTGCGCCTGAATCTGTACCGTTACTATCATCAGCAGGCGCACCAACCACAAGAGTGTCGTTAAAGACCGAAATAGAGTGTCCGAAATTATCGCCTTCATCGCCGTCACTTGCGTGAAGTTTGGCCTCTTCTACCCAACTGCCATCAGACAAAGTAAACACGTATACGGCACCCGAATCAGTTCCGTTAGTAGACGAATCTCCTTGAGCTCCGACGTATATTCTTTCAGAGTCTATTGCGACTGACTCACCAAACCTATTATTTTTTAATGTGTAAATGCGTCCGCTTGGTGCTAGCTGCGCCACCTTACCCCATACATCATCAGTTCTCGTGAACACGAATGCCGAACCTGAAGAGGTCTCAGGTGCGTTATCAGTAGGTGCACCTACAATCAGAGTATTTCCACTGATGGCAACAGATTTACCAAATTGCGCAGAAGAATCCGTAGCTAGATCCACTAGTTTTGCTTCTTGAGCCCAAATGCCATTTCTAAGGACGAAGACATATACCGCACCTTTTGCCCCTCCAGTTGCACCGATTACAGCAGTGTCTCCATCTATATCGACGGCTTCCCCGAATAGATATCCCTGATAAATATCATCAGCGGTTATCTGGGCCTGCTGTATCCATGTATCGCTAGATATATTGAATATTGAGGCAGATCCGGAATCAGTACCTTCAAAAAAATCATTCGAATCACCGGTAATGATGGTATCACCATCAATTGCTACAGATATTCCAAACTTTTTACTTTTCGTAGATAATCCATTGGTAAGTTTGGTTGATGAAGATTCGGCTGAAAATGAATATTTAGCGATAACTACTGGCACGGGAGTGGGTTCAGGCACAGGGATGGCGGTTGGCACGGGAGTGGGTTCAGGCACAGGGGTGGCGGTTGGGACAGACGTAGGTTCAATCACAGGGATGGCGGTTGGCACGGGAGTGGGTTCAGGCACAGGGGTGGCGGTTGGG
>VFHF01000161.1 GCA_009392095.1 SAR202 cluster bacterium | reverse complement strand
GGCCAACCAGGCGGCCGGGCGTATCGCAGGGCGGGCCGCTGAGGCCGACCGCCAGCGCCGGGTGCCGGTGGAGAACATCCAAGACCTCCATGAGGCCGGGCTCTTGACCGTCGCGATCCCCAAAGAATTCGGCGGGAGCGAGGCCGACCTAGTGACCCAGATCGCCGTTTATGAACTCATTGGCGGCGCCTGCGCGTCTACTGCCTGGGTCATGGGCAACCACTCGGTCCTCTGCACTCGGGCGCTGGGCATGATGGGCGAAGGTGCCTATTCGCTGATTCGGGATGTGGTCGAGAACGGCTCTTTGATTTCGCACGCCGCCATACCCGGCGGCGACACCAAACCTGCGCCCGGCGGCTTCGTCGCATCGGGACGGTGGCCCTTCGTCAGCGGGTCGAGCATCTCGACCTGGATGTTTCTCAGTACGATGGTGGACGGCGACAACCGTTGGATGCTGATGCCAACCAGCCAGCCGGGACTGACCATCGAAGAGACCTGGTTTGCCATGGCGGCCCGGGGCTCCATGACCCACGACGTGCTCTTGGACAATGTGTTTGTGCCCGAGAACATGGCCCCGGTGTCCAAACGCCCCGCTCCCCATGCGCCGTGGCTGCCCGATGGCCCTCCGGTCCTGAAAGTGCCGACCAAGGCCAGGGTCTGGATGTCAGGCATGATGTTGGGCGTAGCCCAGGCTGCCTTAGACGAGACCGTCGAGTTCGGCAAGGCCCGGAGCATGACGCTGGGTGGCGCAACCAGAGGCAGCATGCCCGGCAACCAGTTCGCCGTTGCCGACGCCGCTATGTACATCGAGTCGGGCCGGGCGTTCCTGGTTCAAGAGGCCCAGGCCATCACCGCAAAGGCGATCTCAGGCGAAGAATTCGTGCCCGGCGACGCGGCCCGCATGGAGATGGCCGGGCTGGTGGCCAGGGGTAATGCCCAGAAAGCCGTGGACCGTCTTTTCGGCGTCCGGGGCGCCCACGGACTGTTCGAGACCGACAACTTCGAACGCTATTACCGGGACGTCCGCATGGGCACTCTCCATGCCGTCAGTACCCCTGACCTGGTCCGTGAAGAGGTAGGTAAGCACCTGTTCGGCATTCCGTTGGATGTGCAGCCGAGGTGGGCTTAGCGCCCTGAACGCCCGGAGTAAGGCGGTCCGTGTGGTACTATCCCTCCAACCGGAGAATACGCACCTGAGACCAGCTTAAGTCTCTCGCGACATCTACGTGTATTAATCACTGCGAGGAACCACCCATGAAATTTGGAATGATGTACGAGATCCAGATACCCGAGCCCCACTACCCTGGCATCGAGCGGGACCGCTACCACCAAGTGATGGCCCAGGTCGAGTTGGGCGATCAGGTCGGTTTCGATTACTTCTGGACGGTTGAGCACCATTTCCTGAACGAGTTTTCCCATTGCTCCGCGCCGGAGGTCCTGTACGGGGCCATCTCCCAGCGCACCAAGCGCATCCGCATCGGCCACGCCGTGGCCCTGTTGCCGGAACAGTACAACCACCCGGTGCGCGTGGCGGAACGAGCAGCGGTGTTGGACATAGTCAGCGACGGGCGCATGGACCTAGGCACCGGACGCTCGACTACGCTAACGGAGATGGACGGCTTTGAAGTCGATCCGGAGCAGACCAAGGCCCAATGGCAAGAAGCTATTCGCATGATTCCCAAAATGTGGACCGAAGACCCATTTTCCCATCAAGGTGAGTTTTTCAATATCCCGCCTCGCTCGGTGATCCCCAAGCCGGTGCAGAAACCACATCCGCCTTTGTGGGTGGCCTGCAGCCAGCCCGACTCATTCGCTGCCGCCGGCGAGATGGGCCTTGGAGTCCTCTGCTTCAACCTGGGCGGTTACGAGCAACTCGACGAGCGTGTGGCCGCTTACCGGGCTGCAGTGAAAAACGCTAACCCCGTGGGCTCTTTTGTGAACGACCAAATCGCCGCCTTGGTGATTGTTCACTGCGGCGAGGACGATGAAGAGGCCAAGCGCATCGGCGGTCCTGAGGGAGAGTGGTTCGTCCAGAACGCCGAGCGACTCTACAACCCCTGGCAGGGTCGTGAAGTTCCCGACTCCTACAAGTTTGCGGTGGACGCTATCCAGACGGAACGGGTCGGCAAAGTGGCCCAGGACCATCTGGACTCTGGGGCCTTTGCTATGGGCAACCCCGATTCCATTATCGAAGTGATGAAGAAATACCAGGATGCCGGCGTGGACCAGGTCCTGTGTTTCCTACAGCCCGGCCGGTTGGAGCACACCCGGATTATGGACTGTATCAAGCTCATGGGCCGCGAGGTGATCCCCCACTTCATTTAGGTGTACATAACTAGCGAGGATTATTTTTCCCGAGAGGGTCACAATTATTTTGCGCTTCGGGAGCCAAAGCCGGGTTAGATAAAACCCCGGACTGCGCGCCGCAGTCCTACCTTATTGATGCGGTGCGCCTTATGTAACGGCAAAGATGACTGTAAAACCCAATTGCCCTCCAGATGCTAGCAGTGCGGTAGGACTAGGTAGATGGAGTCAAATTATCCGAACCGCCCATTTACATCAGATTGTTTTGTATTGCCAAGCCGTGTAAGCCAATGATCAACGTCTAGAACGACGATTCCTGAGGTATAGTGTATGTCGGTGTCGATTGCCACACCCGACAGTAGCCAAAAATAAAGGCCCTTTCTCTTACTCAGAGAAAGGGCCTTTATTGCGTCATTGTTAGAGATTAGTCTGAAGACGGGAGCTTGCGAGGTTCCTGAATCTCCATGGTTTTTTCGCAGCAATCTATCTCGCCATCGCCGCTCTTGGTGCAGAGTACGCTGCTGCCGCAGGTCTCACAGACGTATCGTTTGCCGAGTTGGTTGGCCATTTAGCGGTCCTCCCAGAGTCCAGGTTGGTTTCAATAATTTCGGGTCGTTTATTTGAGATTGCCTACTTGAGTTCCATGGGCGTTTGGCAACAGGCGATGGCGCCGTCGCCGCCCTTCGTTACAATGAACTCGGAATTGCACTTGCTGCATACGTAGCGTTTGCCGGTCTGATTAGCCAACTGCTCAGCTCCAATATTGGGATACTTTTCGGATTGCCTTTAGACCCATCCAATTATAGACAAGCTATATTGGGGATTCAACGCGTGGGATGTAAAGCCATTAGGCTGGTTTGGGGGTGTACCGCACCAGAAAAGTGGCCTCGCCTAAAGGTATGCCGTCGAATAGGATAGCGGCTGAATGGATGCCTGGTTTCTGAACCGGGATCCGGAAGGTCTTAATCCAACGCTGGAAAAGTATGCCCTCTTCCCATTCCACCTTTTGGGCCGGGGGAGTTTCCAGCGGTATCCCGGGCGTTTTTAGGGTGACAAATAGGTAATGATCGCCTGGCTCGGCCCCGCCGATGCAGAAGGCTAGGTTGAAATCCACGGTCGCCAGTACCGGGTCGCTCGTGTCCTCCGATCCGTCGGGCGCGGGCAATTCATATAGGTCGACGATGCCGTTCAGGCTAAGATCGCCGTCGTCCCCTTCTGACGTGTCGTTGCAGAATAGGGCGTACTTCAGATATGGGCCGCTGGGCTCTTCGGCCAAATAGCTGCCTCCCATCGCACCTAAGCGCAATTATAATGGACGAACAATTCTAGCATGGCGGCTGATTACGGAAAACGTAAACACGGAGCAGTTTTACCTAGCCCATTGCCAACCGCGGCCAATATTGAGAAACTACCCGCGTAATATTCAGACTGGGGGTGGCCGTTGTGGCATCTGCGCAGGAATCAAAGCTAGACCAACAGAAATTCGATCAGGGCATGACCACCCAGCAGTACATCGACCAGATCAAGGTCAATAAAGACCCATTCGTGGCTATCTACGACGAGGTGCAGGTGCCGGCAGATTCGCTGGAGCTGTTCAACGGCCTAAATGAGCCATTGAAATTGGCCGTGTTCACAGCCGATTGGTGCGGCGATGCCATGAGCACAACTCCGGTAATTCTGAAGCTGGCCGACAGCACGCCGAACATTTCTCTTCAGGTTTTCAACCGTGACGATGAGCTGGAACTGAGCAACAGTCTATTGCCCGAGCACCGGGCCGGGACCGTCCCCATCTTCGTGCTTATGGACCGGGGGATGAACCAGATGGTCCGCTTCATCGAGACTGCCAACACGCTAGTGCCGGACATCGATGCCATGGACGCCGCCATCGACGCGGAGACCGTCGGAATGAGCGAGGCCGAACAACGGCAGGCCAAGCGGGGTCGGAGAACGTCCTACCGGGTGGAGCGCGCCCAGGCCTGGGGCGAAGTCATCTTGAAAGAATTCGGCGGCCTGGTGGCCGACGCTCTGGCTGGCAACCCAGAAGACCGCCCTCTGGAGGGCGGTACCAAGTGGCCGCCAGAAGATTAGCCAGAAGGCTGGCCAAAAAACTAGTCGAAAGACTAAAATTAAAACTAGTGTTAAAGATTAGTTTCTACCAATGGAAAATCGTTCGGAGAGGACGGTGATGGCTGAAGAACTGATCACAATGGAAGACATGGAGACTATCTTTGAGGTTACCGATGCCTTGGGGATACACCGCGAGTCGGTGCGTGTCGAACTCACCAAAGAAGACCCCGGCTCCATCCAGAAGGTGGCTGACGGGATGGTTGAAATCACGTTGCCCGTCAACGAAAGCGCCGCAGTCTTTTGCAAAAAGCTGCGCATAGACCTTGAGGCAATGGGGTACGAGCCGTCGGATAGCGTGCTTGGCTACGACGACGATGACGATGACGACAATGATGAGGACGAACGGTCGCAGCCCGGCCCAAGACAACGATTGTCCTGATTCTCCCAGAGCTTGAGAAAGAGCCTAATACCCTGGTTCACGCCATTCGAAGGCCAGATTGGCGTATCGAACGAAAACCGCGCCCCCAGGGGCGGCCATGGGTCCATTGGCGGCCAATAGCGCGATGGAGTGCTGCTCGCCAGGCTTCACATCGTCCGTCATCAGCACCCGCTGAGGCACGTTAAACCCCTGCACCGCGCCCCGGTCCCGATTGCACTCCCCGTCGATCCACAGTTCCCCGTAGTCATCGATACACGTCTCGAACTGGACCCGAACGCCAGCCGTGGGATGTCCGTCCACAGCCTCGGGGAAAGTTACGTTGATCCGGTACCAAACGAACGAGAAACCGTGGGAGACCCACTTGCCCAGATCGGTGCAAACCTCCCAGTTTGAGTCGTCGTAGTCGGGAAGCCGGGCCGAAGACCCTTCTAGTTGCGATATCAAACCCTCGTTGGGCTCGCCGGGCACCAGGCCCTGGGCAAATTTCCATTGTCCTTTTACCGCCGCTAGGCCGTTGGGGCTATTCAGGTCGATCACTGCTCTTGGCATGTTCCCTCTCTGATTTAGCTTTGACTGAGCGTTAGATTCCCACGATCTTGATGCTAGAGTGGGTCTTGTAAATACGGTTAATATTCACCAGCAGGGGTGTTATCTGTTCCACATATTTTGCGTTCGCCAGGTTGCCTCCGTCCACCCCCCGCAGGTTTTTCATCTTATCGGCCAGGCCCATCACCAATTTCTTGGCCTCAGGATGTTCTGAGCAGACTACCACATCGCCTTCCATGATTGCGTTGGGATCCAGCAATTCCTCTGCGCTGGCGTTCTGGAAGGCGGCCACCACCTGGGAATCGGGCAGCATCTCCTGCGCTTCCTCGGCCGCGGAACCGGCCTCGACTTCAATGGCGATGGCGCCCTTGCCACGTTCAAACTTCATGGGGGCAATGACGCTGACCACGATCTTGCCTTTCAGGGCGGGGCCAAGGTCTTCCAAAACCGGGCGTTGGCCCTCGTAGGGGAATGCTAGGAAGACCACATCCGCGGCCGCCACGGCACCGGCGTTATCCGAGCCCTTGATTGTCACACCGGGTGCAGACTGGGCCAGTTCTTCAGCAGCTGCAGCGCCTCGGGTGGCGTCTCGCGACCCGATGATCGGCGTTTCCCCAGCCATTGCCAGGCGTAGCGCCAGCCCCTTGCCTTCCGGCCCGGTCCCTCCCAAGATTGCCAGCATAGACCCCCCTTTTAGGCCTGTTGATATTTCGGCCACACAGGCTAACCTAGCCGTGCGGTCATGTGCGCATGATTGCGCGGCAATACTATAGCTGTAACGAGATGCGGAGGGAAGGTCTGACCGTGTTTGATCCACCGCCAAGTATCGAGCTGATTTTGCCAATGACCTTCGAGGATTTGGGTTTCAAACCCGTGACCCTTCCTATGAGAATCTGCCAAAATGCGCCGTCGGACTACGCAGTTCCATTCCGGAGAGCCCATGGAATGACTTG
>VFHF01000160.1 GCA_009392095.1 SAR202 cluster bacterium | reverse complement strand
TACTTAGCCCTTATCGGTAATCACCGTGCTTATGCTGGCGCAGGGTTGATGGGTGGCGCAGCCCCACGGCAGTTGGCTGGGGCCCGCATGGAAGAACCGCGCCACATATCCTCTGATCGCATCGACCGGGTTGGCAGTAACGTTGTGGAGTCTGCGGTTCGCCAATGTGCTGGGCGAGAGTCCTCTGTAGGAACGACCAGGAATCAGCGCTCTGCCTTTGATTCCTCAGCGTCTTGCGACTCTAACTCTTCAGAATCTTCGACATAAGGCGGTTGCAACGCCGAGAGCGTCATGCCGGCTAAGACGATGCCCGCCATAGTCAAGAAGGCGTAACGTAGGCCCAAGGTAAATGCGGGAGCAACGCCCTCAACCTCTTGGCGGACTGCTTCCAGGCTGGGCTCGTATCCATGCGCAGCCATGGTGGTCGTCACGATGATGGTGGCGAATGCGATGCTGGTGACGTTCGCGGCGTTCCTCACCAGGTTCAAGAACCCCGAAACCACCCCGTACTTCACCTGGCCGACGGTGCTCATCACAGAGCTGGAGTTGGGAGAGTAGAAGATGCCCATGCCCGCGTTCATCAGCATCAACGCCGGCACAACCATGAACAGAGATGAGTCCTCGGTGACGCGGGAAAGGATCAAAAGCCCCACAGCCGATGAAGCCAACCCGCCCACGGTGAAGGGGCGCCGGCCGAACCGGTCTGAGAGCACCCCGCTAATGGTCCCTAAGACCGCCATACAGAGTGCTCCTGGCACCACCACAAACCCCGCCGTCTTGGCGCTGTAACCCAGCACGTTCTGAAGGTAAAAGGGCATCATGAACAGCACCGCCGAAGACCCCAAGAAAGTCAGGAACGCGGCGGAAACCCCAAAGGTGAAAGTTCTTCCCTTGAACAACCGCAGGTCCAGCATCGGCGAATCTGTGCGCAATTCCCACCAGATAAACGTAACCAGCATCGACACAGCCGCAGCGAAAGCCACAATGATTGGCGGAGAGGTCCAACCCGCCTTATTGCCCGTAGTCATAGCCACCATCAGGGCTATTAGAACTCCAGTCGACAAGGCGGCCCCCCACCAGTCGAACCGCGTGCCGCTGATCTCCTGGACCTCGCTCCAACCCCGCATCACCCAGACGGTAGCCACCACGCCAATGGCCTCCAGCGGCAGGGTCAGGAAGAACACTACTCGCCAGCCAAAGGCATCGACCACCAAGCCGCCGATGGCCGGGCCGGCAACAGCACCTACGCCCACCATGGTCATGAATAGTCCAATAGCCCGGCCTTTCTCGTTGGCTGGGAAAGCCGCAGTGATGATGGCCATGCCGGTGCCCTGGGTCATGGCGGACCCAACACCCTGCAACACCCGGGACGGGAACATCATCTCCAAAGCCGGTGAGAGCCCGGACAGGACCGCCCCTGCCGCCAACACCACCATCCCGGTGATGTATATCTTCTTCCGCCCAACGAGGTCGGACAACCGCCCCATGGGGAGCAGCAGAGCAGCAATGGTCAGGGCGTAGATGATCACTACCCATTGGATGGTGGGAAGGTCGGTCTGGAATTCGCTGGCAATGGTGGGAAGGGCGACGTTGACGCTGCCGTGGTCAACCACCGAGGCGAAGATGCCGATGGCCAAGGCGCCGAAGACCCAGTATTTATAATTGGGGCTTCGAGTCAAGGATGTACCGCTGTCTGGACTGGAACTGCCAGAATTGGAGTCGGAAGGGAACGAAGACATACCGTCTAAGGTTACTTCAGTTTTCCGTGCCTTGCCACACTTGCCATCCCACTGGCCGGCCGTCACCGGGCCGGCCGTTGTATCATGGGGTGCCCACCGGGATACCACTGATAAATCACGTGTTGAAAATGGGAGGCCCAAGTGTCGAGAATACCCACCGCCACCAGAGAAAGCGTGCCCCAAGACCAACTTGCCGCCTTTGACGAAATGGTCAGCCAACGCGGTAGCGTACCGGACATCGGCCCGATCTCCGTCATGATCAACGTGCCGGAACTCGCCAGACGCGGCGAACACTTTCGGGCCTACATCAGGGGTGACGAGTCCAGCCTTCCGCTAAACGTGCGTGAGCTGGCCATGATTCTGACTGCGAGAGAGATGGACTGCCAATTCATCTGGAATGCCCACTGCGCATTCGCCCGTCAGGCAGGCCTTAGCGACGAGCTGGTAAACAACCTGCGGGACAAGAAAGACCTGCATACCCTCTCAGCCGAGGAGGCTGCGGTGGTCGATTACGGCTGGGAGTTGTTCCGGACCAGGAAAGTAAGCCAGCCAGTCTATGATGCCGCCCTCGCCCTGTTCGGCGTGCGGGGCCTGGTGGAACTCACCAATCTCCTGAGGTACTACTCGTCCCTGGCCTTCAACATCAATGCCTTCGACGTCAGCCTACCAGACAACATCACCGAATCGCCGCTGCCGGTGTAACCAACAGCAATGAGCCCCCTCGGTTCGTAACGGAGGATTGGGGGATTTTGGCTCTCCCTGACATCCCGAGTTTGGTGGCTGAGAATCACAGAAATCCCCTAGCCCCCATTACGGAAGGGGAAACTATTCCCTGACGTGGGCAGCCCTGGATCAAACAACAGAGTTAATAACTGGTCTAGACTTTGATATGGCCGCTGTAATAGTATGAGAACACAGTGGTAGCAGAGGATAAGGTAGTTTCAGAAGCTGCAAAGACCCTTATCGAAAGGGTCGGAGCCTACCTGCCCGAAGACAGCATCGAACTTGTGGGGCAGGCGTACCTCTACGCCGACGAATGCCACTCGGGCCAGATGCGCCAATCCGGCGACCCCTACATCGCCCACCCCCTTGAGACCGCCCTCTTCCTGGCCGACCTCCACCTAGACACCCACACTATAGTTGCCGCTCTACTCCATGACGTGGTCGAAGACTGCGGCGTTTCCCTAGAGGAGATCACCCTGCGCTTTGGGCCGGAAGTGAGCAAGCTGGTGGACGGGGTCACCAAGTTGACCCGCATGGATGACAAGCTCCAACCACCAGCCGAAGATGTCGCCGGACTAATGGACGACGCTGAGTCGCTCCACGCCGAGAGCTTGCGGAAGATGCTGGTCTCCATGGCGGAAGACATTCGGGTGGTCTTGATCAAGCTGGCCGACCGCCTGCACAACATGAACACCCTGGATGCTTTGCCGCCTGAGAAGCGGAAGCGCATCGCCCAGGAAACGCTAGACATCTACTCTCCCCTAGCCCACCGCCTGGGTATCTGGGAGATCAAATGGCGGCTGGATGACCTGGCCTTCCGGCACCTGAACGAAGAGAAGTACCGGGAGATCTCCAAGATACTTGCGTCCAAGCGCACAGAACGCGAGGACTACATCGAAAAAGTGTCCTCAACGCTTCGCGACGAATTGGCCAAGTATGACATTACCGCTGAGGTGATTGGCCGTCCCAAAGGGATCTACAGCACCTACCTCAAGATGGAGAAGTACCAAGAGCAGGGAAAGCAGCTAGGCGATATCTACGACCTCTTCGCTCTGCGGGTCTTGGTCAACGAAACCGCGGACTGTTACAAGACATTGGGCGTGGTCCACCAACTCTGGCACCCCATCCCCGGGCAGTTCGACGACTACATTGGCAATCCCAAAGAGAACATGTACCAGGCCCTGCACACAACCGTGATCTGCGACGGCGGGACGCCTCTGGAAGTGCAGATCAAGACCTTTGAACTGCATCAGATCGCTGAGTACGGAGTGGCCGCCCACTGGGCCTATAAAGAAGGAAATTCGGGCGACCAGCGGTTCGAGGAAAAGATGACTTGGCTGCGGCAGTTGATCGACTGGCAGCGAGAAGTATCCGGGACCGCCGAGTTCATCGAGTCCGTGAAACAGGACATCTTCCACGACCAGGTCTTTGTCTACACGCCAAAAGGCCGGATTGTTGAGCTTACCTCCGGCTCCACGCCAGTGGACTTCGCGTACAAGATCCACACTGCCTTGGGCCACCACTGCATCGGCGCCAAGGTTAATGGCAAACTCGTTGCCTTGGACACCACCCTGGAGAACGGCGACACAGTGGAAGTGATCAACTCCAAGTCGGACCGTGGCCCCAGCCTGGACTGGTTAAACCCCAACCGTGGCTTCGTCCGCTCGGCTGGAGCCAGGCAGAGCGTGCGACAATGGTTCCGCAAACAGGAACGCAGCACGAACATAGAACGCGGGAAAGAAGTACTGCGCCGGGAACTGCGTCGGCTCAACCAAAAGATTAATGATGAGACCATCTTAGGCCTGTTCAAGGTTGATACCATGGACGACTTGATGGCCGATCTTGGCTCCGGCAATATCGCCGAGAGTCTACTGTCGCACCGGCTGGCCCAAATCGGTCATGAGACCGAAGAGCCGCTGGCCAAACGGCGCAATGACCTGCCGCTTACGAGCCTGAATTCAGGCATCACGGTTCTGGGCGTCGGTGACCTGCTGGTACATATCGGCCGTTGTTGCAACCCCATTCCCGGCGACCCGATCATTGGTTTCATCACCCGGATCCGGGGAGTGACAGTCCATAAGCAAGACTGCCCCAGTGTGCGGCACGAAGATGAACCGGAACGCTTGGTGAACGTCCAGTGGGGCAAGGAGCAGCAACTCTATCCGGTGCGGATAATAATGAAGGCCTATGACCGGGTTGGGCTCCTGCGGGACGTGACCGCCTTGGTCTCCAACGAGGGAGTGAACATCGCCTCAGTGGTCACAGGAGATTATTCCAACGGCACCGTCACCTTGAGCCTCACCTGCCACACCACAGGGCTGGACCAACTGAACAAGCTCTTCTCCAAGCTAGACGGCGTGCACGGTTGCATCTCCGTAACCCGTGACCACACCATAATGCCCCTCCCCTCCCCTCCCACAGCTAACTAACTACCGCTTCCTCCCGCCTCTGTCGCTAGGTTATCAGCCTCCTGGCTATTTGCCATGGATCGCCTCGCCATTCTGTCACCCTGAGCGAAGAGAGGGGTCTGCAAACTCTATGAATGGAAGATCCTTCGTCGCTTCTGTCATCAAAATGCCAGAATGGCAGCAAGACACTTTTCGCGCCCTATACCTGTGACCGCCATTTGGCCGCTTCTGTATGTATAATGTGGGCTCGCGCGCGTTCGCGTCCAAATGGAAGAAAAATCCTGGAGGTAGCACTATGCCAGAGAGAAAACCTGTGATCCCTGAGGGATCCGCCCCCAACCCGGCCTTGTCGGCTGGAATGATCGTGGGAGACCTTCTGTTCGTATCCGGCCATGTGGCCACGGACAGCAGTGGCACTGTCGTTGGCGTGGGCGACGCCGAAGCCCAAACCCGTCAGATCATGGACAACATTCGGGGCGTCGTCACTGCCGCCGGCGGCAATATGGAGGACGTGGCCAAGATCACCTGTTTCATCACCGACATCGCCTATTATCCCGGCTACAGCAAGGTCCGGGCCGAGACTTGGCCCAAAGACCCGCCCGCCAGCTCCACCGTGGTGGTTGCCGGCCTGGTGCGGCCGGAATTTCTAGTAGAAGTGGAAGCCATCGTCCGTCTCCCAGGCTAAACGAGCAGGCGGAATAACCGCGTTTACATAGGTGAATTAACAAAAACTCCCTTCAAGGTGACCATGCGTGAAGGGAGTTTTTATTTCTAAGTTCAGCGGCATTGCCGTCTAGCTGTAGCGGATCCTGGGGTCCAAGAAACCGTAGAGCAAGTCCACGCACAGATTTATCGTCAAGATACCAGTCCCGATTATTACGATGACGGCCTGAATCATGGGAAAGTCGAACTGGAAGACCGCTTCGATGAGTATGCGGCCCATACCGGGCATCAGGAAGATCGTCTCTATGATTACGGCGCCTTCAAATAAGCGGCCAAACTGCCATCCCGTCATCGTTAAGATCGGCAGAGCCGCGTTCTTCAGGCCATGTCTTATCAGAACTGTCTTCTCGGACAACCCCTTGGCCCGCGCCGTCCTCATGTAATCTTCCCGGAGAATCTCCATCATGGACGACCGGGTGACCCTGGCGATGAATGCCATATCGTATAACGCCAGGGATAGAGCTGGAAACGTCATCTGTTTCAGGTTGGTCAATGGATCGACCCACAGATCGGCATAACCCAACGGTGGCAGCCAGCCAAACATACTAACCAAGAATAGGATCAGAAGAATCGCAAATAAGAAATTCGGGATCGAGACGCCGACCAAGGTGAAAAACCGTGCAAAATAGTCCAACCAGCCATCTGGGCGGATGGCGGACAGTACCCCCAACGGTATCGAGAATACGATCGCCAATACGATGGCCAAGACCGCCAATTCTAGGGTCCGCGGAATCCTCTTCTGCAGCTCAGTCATCACCGGTGCGTTGAACCAGAAGGAATCACCAAAGTCTCCGACAACAGCATGACTGATCCAATCAACGTACTGAACGGGTATCGGGCGGTCGGTGCCCAACTCGTGGCGCAGTCTGTCCAGATCTCGCTGGGTGTAATTACCCTCGCCTTCACTCAGAATGGCCAAAGCCGGGTCCCCGGGAATGATGCTCATCAACACAAAGACGATGATGGTCAACAGAAGGACTGTCGGGACAAAAAGGGCGATTCGTTTTATGGCGTATTGGCGCATTGCTGGGCTTCTTTTAACCCTCCGTTTGCACGGTTATCGCAGCTATTATCTTACCGCCCGCCTTTCGCTTGGTCGGGGAGCCAGGTGGCCAACTCCGGAAATGCGATCACTAGCCCAATGACAACAAACATACATACCATAAATGGCAATACGCCCACGAAAACGTCGTTGATGGTGCCGGTCTGAGCAAGCACACCTTCATACTCCGCCATTTCCTTGTCGCTATCCCGGCGTGCGCCGTGGAGTACGTAGAGTGCCATGCCCTGGGGTGGGCTGATCTGAGCAGCCTCCAGCAATATCACCATGATTATTCCGAACCACACCTTGTCCACATTGGCATCGCTCAATACCGGTATCAGTATCGGCAGGGTGGTCAGCATCATGGAGTAACTTTCCATGAAGGTGCCCAACACCAGATAGAACACCACCAAAACCAAGACCAGTTGTAACTGCGATAGCTCAAATGCGGCTACCCACTCGGCCATGTCCACCGATATCCTGACCGATGCGAAAGCGAACTGGAGGGTAAACGCCGCCATTAAGATCAGCAGAATCATTGCTGAGGTGCGGGCCATGGAAAGAAAGGACTCTTTCAGGAGGCGCACCATATAGTCGATATTCCGCTGGATGTCTCCGGGCATTATCGGCCGGGCGATCTGGACGTCGTTCAGTCTGGCCCTAGCCACCGCAGGGAGTCTCGGTAACCGCCGTAGAACGCCGGCGGCCAGGCTGATGGCCAACATTCCCGAATTTCCAACTAGGGCTAGGAAGAACGCTCCGGTCACGCCCGCGGCAGCAGCCTCGGTCGGTGTGGCGAACCCAAAATAGATGCTGCCCAACACGGCGAAGATCAAGAATCCAATGGGGAGCAAACTGAACAATCCCAAGAACCGCAGCCGCCAACTGACCATCTCTTCTTTAGGCGCGATCCCCGGCCAGATCTTAGCCGCAATCATGATCATGAGCATGAAAGTGACGGCCAATATCACACCGGGCACGAACCCAGCCAAAAAGAGCCGGCCTATTGATTCTCCAACAATCAGTCCGTACAGAACCAAGCCGATGCTCGGGGGTATCAGTATGCCCAGAGTCCCGCCGGCGGCCAAGGACCCAATCACCAACCGCTCGTTGTATCCCCGTTGGCGAAATGAAGGCAGGGCTACTCTGCTGATGGTAGCCGCCGTGGCCACACTTGAGCCGGCACAGGCGGCAAATACGGCACATGAAGCGATGTTGCTATGGATCAGGCCACCGGGGATGAATACCAGCCAACGTGACAGGACGTTGTACATTCGATCGGCGACACCGCTACGGAGAACCAACTCCCCCATTAGGATGAACAGTGGTATGGCGATCAGGATGAAGCTGGTACTGCCCTCCCACGCCCTGTTACCCATGATGTTCCACAGGTTGGGGTTGGAAATATTGAAGAACTTCATGAGGATGAGCGCTATCGCGCCCAATGCCCCAGCCACATAAAGGCCGCCCATGAAAAACGCGCTCATCATCCCAAATGCCGCGCCGATCGCCATTCTAAATAATCATCTCCGGCCACGTTGATTCCGCACTGCAACAGGGAAGGTCAAAGGGGTGGGGTGTCGTAATCTAGCTACGAATATTCGTCGGTCGTAGATTGCCCCACGAGACTATACAGTAACGGTACCAGCGGAAACAGCCAGCGGGGGTTGATAGTAGTTATCAGGAGTGCAACTGGTCATCGATCCGGCTGGTTCGGGAAGCGGAACTAGTCGTCGGCTGCGGCAGGGGTCGCCGCGACGGTATCTTCCCAGTTGGGGATCAGTACGCGGCTGGTCGGCTCCATAGACATGATTACCACCGCCCCGCCAATGCTAGTGAACGTGGAGACGAGAATGGTCGCCGTATAAGAGTCGAAGAGCCAGAAGAGGGCTCCTCCCAGCCAAGCCCCCAAAGCCATGCCAGTGCCGGCGCCGAACTGTTGCCAACCAAAGGATGCGCCCATTGGGCCGCGGCCGAAGTATTGGCGGTTGATTACCGGGAACGCTGAGCCTTCTCCGCCGTACCCGATGCCGAAGACCACGGCGAACATGTAGAACTGCCATGGCTCGTGGGCCCAGAATAACATCAGCACTGGCAATCCCTGCCAGATGAAAGCCGTGGCCATGGTGCCCCGAGCACCTATGTAGTCGGAGATGACCGGGGTTAGGAACCTGGTGGTCACGCTTACCAGGGCCAGAGTACTGAGCACGCCGGCCGCGGCAATTTCTTCCATACCGCCCAAGACGGCGATGGGGATGATGTAAATGATTACTATCGCGTGGCTAGCGCAGCCCAGGAAGTGGATGGCGACCAACTTCCAGAACGTCGCTGTGGACTGCATGCTGGCCCGGAATGCTTTGAGCCGCAACTTTTCTTGCACCGGGTCTCGTTGGACCTGCGGGTCGTCCGACTCGGGGGCGCCGAAGGCCCAGCCGCCGATGTCGGACGGCCGGTTCCTGAAAAAGGCCATCAAGACCAACATGATGATCCCGCCCACGACGCCGATCGAAAAGAAGGTGGTCTGCCAAGAGACCCCGGCGATCAGAACGCTGACGATGATAGCCATTACAGCGGGGCCAAGCCCGTGGGATGCCTGCAGCAGTCCCACTCCGTAGCCCAGGTGGGTCCGGAACCAATACGTGGCGGTCGTTATGATGGGAACATTGAAACAGGCGCTGGCTACGCCCAGAAACAAACCATACGATATCCAGAGGTGCCAGACCTCGGAGATCACGCCAGTCAGAAGAGCACCGATGGCGAAGGTGGCTACGCCGACCAGGATGACTTTGCGCGCTCCGTAACGGTCGGTGCAGTAGCCGCTGAGGGGAGCCAACAAAGCGCCGATTATGCTAGCCAAGGCGTAGGCCAGAGTCACCGTAGCCGGGTTCCAGCCCATGTTCTCTTCCAGGGGAACTATGAGGACCCCAAAGGCCTGCCGGATGGAACCGCCGGCCATGTGCATGAAAGCCGCGATAGCGATGACTACCCAGGCGTAGTGGAGGCGGCTAGTCAGGCCAAAGACTGCTTTGTTTTTGGGTCTAATCATGGGCAAGACTCATTCTGCGCCTGCGGCATACCCCTGTCAATTGATAAACTAACTTTATCAATATTGAATCTTCACCTGTGAGTTACGTCTATCCGGTCAGTTACCTGGCGGGGCCAAGTATAATTTCCTGAAAATACAACCCGGCCGGGATATCCCAGCCGACTTGGAGGTATCGCATGCCAGCGGAACAAAAGCTTAAAGAGATGGGACTGGAACTGGGGCCAGTGGGCACTCCGGTGGCCAACTTTATTCCGGCGGTGCGGACCGGAAATCTGCTGTTCGTTGCCGGCCACATAGCCGGGAGACCCGACGGGTCGGTGCTGAACCCAGGCAAAGTCGGGCGCGAAGTAACCGAGGAACAGGCGTACGAGTCAGCCAAACTGGCCATGCTCAATTGCCTGGCTTCGATCAAGCAAGAGTTAGGCGACCTAGATAAGGTCAAGCGGGTGGTCAAGCTGCTGGTGATGGTCAACGCCGACCCGGAGTTCGACCGCCATTTCGTGGTAGGCAACGGCGCGTCAGACCTGTTGGTGGGAATCTACGGAGACCGCGGCCTCCACGCCCGATCGGCAGTAGGCATGAGCGGTCTCCCCCGCAAGAGCTGCGTAGAGGTTGAGATGATCGTGGAGGTCGGGGAGTAGCGTGTTGTCCTAAAGGCTGCCCTTGTCCCCGACTGCAGGCACCAAATAGCCAATTCAGGGAACTTTTTACCGCTAGGTCCCGCCTGAAGAATTGACAACTCCAAAATATCCTTTAATTCCAGGTACAGGAATTTGGGCAAAAATGGATGGTTGTTTCCACTGTGATGATCGTCGGAATGGCAATTGCCTGTACAGGTGGGTCCGAGGAACCAACGCTGTCTCCATCGCCTACCAAAACCCCAACTGAACGGCCAACTCCGATTATTACATTTGCTCCTACGCCAACTCCCGAAGCGGCGGGAGGGCTGGAACGACTAAAGTTGGAGCTTGCTAATAATCGGGACTTATGGGAGTCGCAGAAGATAGAAAATTACCGGTTTGAGTAACGGAGAATCCGTTTTTGCCTGCCCGAGTTCGTCGCGCCGGTTGAAATCTCAATGGTCGGCGGAATAATCAACGAGGCTATATCCCTTGAAGACGGACCGGCTGCGAGAGGACTTGACATCTCCAGATATGAAACGGTCGAAAAATTATTCGATTGGATCCAAGATGAGACTGATCGTAATGCTTATTCTTTACTTGTAACCTACGCCGGTGGCGTTGC
>VFHF01000159.1 GCA_009392095.1 SAR202 cluster bacterium | reverse complement strand
CTCACAACTGCTGCGACGACGGCGGAGATGAATGAGAGAAGAAACACCAGGCCCAGGCCGCCGTTAACATCCATGTCGCTAGCGCCTAGTATCCCCGTGATGACCACAGACCCGATGATCCCGACCAAGTACCTGCTGGTGGAATACAATCCGGCGGCCGAGCCGGCCTGATCGCTTTCAACTGTCTCAACACCGGGAGTCTATAAACCGGGCGAGGCGAGGCCAGGCCCAGCCCGATTCCCACTAAGGACAGTCCCCCTAACAGAGTGGGATCGAAACATCCAGGCCGGCAAAGGCGATCGGCAAGACGCCAACGGCAAGAATAACCAACCCCGAAGCGGTGGGGATACGCCTGCCGACTCTATCTATCAGACGCCCACATAGGACGACACGGTCATCCCAGCGGACATCACAAAGAGAATCAGGCCGATACGCAGGGGTGAATCGTCCCTGCTGGAAAGGAGCAGCGGTATGGAGACCAGTAGCGAGTACATCGATAGACGAGACACGAGGTCCCTCAGGTCTTGTTCGGGCCCGGCCCTTGGTCGTGGGTGGTCAGCTATGCTTGGTACAGGTCGGAGGTGATTCAGAACCCCGTCGGCACGCGGTAACCCGAAGTCAACCGGCTCAGGTTCGCCGCTTTGCCGCCAACCAATTGGTCATCGTCGCAGCCCGCATCGCCCAGCCATAAAATCGCCAAGCGCGCCTCTGGGTATTCGGCTCTCTGCCCGGGTCAACGGCGAGTCCGATCGGGCAGTCGAATCAGATCACGAGGCATAATAGCCGTATCGAACGGTTTCCACGCCCTCTTTTTACTCAACTTTTGTCACGGCGGCCAATAGCAGTGGGCACCACATCCAACTGAGAGTATTATCTAGCCAAACCGACAATTGCATACCGGGGGAAAGATCATGGCTGGCACAAGAACGACCGTATCGGCGCTGAAGCGCAACTGGAACATGGTGAAATCGGCGGTGTCGGACGTAGACGACGCAACCCTGTCAGTCCGCCCCAACGACGATTCCAACTCAATGAGCTGGCTGGTCTGGCACATGGCCCGGGTCACGGACCGGCTAATACACATGCGCCTGCAAGATGCGCCGCAAATCTGGTCTACTGAATCCTGGTACGAGAAATTCAACATGCCGGACGAGCCCAATGACATGGGCATGGGGTGGTCCAAAGAGCAGGTTGCCGCCTGGCAGTCCCCTTCGAAGGACGTGCTCATGGGCTACTTTGACAAGGCGAACGCCGCAGCAGCCAGCTACATCAGTGGGCTAACGGACGCAGAATTGGGCCGGGAAATTCCTTGGAACGCCCCTACCGAAACGATGTCCATGGAAGAAGCTCTGGCGATTCTGATCTGGGACAACATAGTCCACGGCGGCCAGGTCGCTTACCTACGGGGATACCACCAGGGAATGGGCTGGCACCGGTAGCGTTTAGAGGTCAATCTTGAGCAGTTCCTCCGAAAATACGATATCTCCCTGGTAGATGCGCTGCATGGCCAGATTGGCATTGTAGAACGGTTCTTGGGCGGACAAGGCGGGTCCCATGTGCACCAGCACCAGCTTCTTAACCCCCGACTCCTGGGCCATCTCCGCCGCTCCGGTTGTGCCGCACTGGCCCGAAGCTTCGCCGCTCTGTTTCATGACTTCCTGGTCGTCCCAGCACATGCAGAGCATCATATCCGCGTCCCGGGCCAGGTCGATCACCGACTGGCAAGGTTGGGTGTCGCCGGTGAAAACCACGCTGCCGTCCGGCGTGTCCACCCGGTAAGCCAAAGAGTCCAAGAAAGGCTGCACGTGCTCAGCCATCGCTGCCGTCACTTGCCAGTCCTTGCCAGACGCCACCTCGCCCGGCCCGACGTTCTTTGCCTGGGGATTGGGTGGGATGCGTGGCAGCGTTCCGCCCCTGTTCACGTAGATCTGTTGGCTCAGCGGGTGTCCGACTCGCGCCCGCCAATCAGCCGAGAACACCCCGTTCTCACCGATCAGACCTTGGGTGATCTCTTCTGTTAGCGCCGGGCCGTAGACGTTCAATTCCTCCCCGCGCCCGGCAGCCTGGTCCCACCGGCAGAGCAGGAAGCAGGGGTAGTCGATGTTGTGGTCGAAGTGGTGATGGGTGAAGAACAAGTTGTCCACCTGGGTTGGAAACAGCCCGGCCTTGACCAGCTTATGGGTCGCCGCCGGACCGCAATCAAACATCAGCAGTTCGTCGCCGATCCTCAGGGCATGAGAGCTACCAAACCGTTCGGAGGTCGGCGTGGGAGTTCCTCCTCCCAGAACGAAAATCTCGGCCATGGGTTCTCCTTACGGTTGTCTCGAAAAGTAGTTCAGGGTGCGCTATTACTGGGCGGTGAGACCGCCGTCGATAACCAGTTCGCTGCCGGTCATGAATGATGACTCGTCAGATGCTAGGAAAAGCACTCCGTAGGCGATGTCCTCAGGCTGGCCGACGCGGCCTAGAGGGTGTCTGGACGCGTTCAGATCCCGACCTTTTTGGGTATTGAGCATCATCGGAGTGGTCATGGGCGTTTCGATAACACCGGGGTGGACGGAGTTGCAGCGGATACCTTCTCCGGCGTATTGGATCGCCGAAGACTTGGTCAGCAGACGCACCGCGCCCTTGCTGGCCGCGTAGGAAGAAGTCCGGCCTCCGGTCAACCCGGCAATGGAAGAGATATTTACGATGGAGCCGCCGCCAGCCTTCCGGATCTCAGGGATGGCGGCCTTAGTGCCCAGGAACACCCCTTTGGCGTTGATATCCATCACCAGGTCCCATTCATCCGAGGTCGTGTCCTCGACATTGTTTATCCGGGCGATGCCGGCATTGTTGACCAGGATATCTAGCTTCCCGAACCGGTCGACGGCAGCTGCTACGGCATCTTGCCAAGCGGTCTCGTCGGTCACGTCCAGGTGAACGAAGACGCATTCCCCGCCGGCCTCGTTGATCTCTGCTTCAGTCTGCTTGCCGTCCTCATCGAGGACGTCTCCAATGACAACCTTGGCACCCTCTTGTACAAACATCTTGGCCTCGACGGCTCCCATTCCACGGGCCCCGCCACTGATCAGGGCCACTTTGTTTTCCAAGCGCATCTATTCCCCCAAAATTTTTCTAGTACGCGAGTCTAAGGGTGCATCCGGCCGAGCAATTCTTCCTTCCAGTTCTCGCCCATTGGAAATATACCTTGGGCAGCTCGAATGTTGTAGTAAGTGGGCGCCACTCCCAGGGGCTCGCCATCATCCTTGACGGTCTCGATGGCCTGCTCCAAGAGCTTGCGCGCCGCAACGATGGCAATGTCGGCCGGGCCCAAGAATTCCTGCGTCCGGTCAACGATCGGCCCCATGCTCTCTTGGATGGCGCGGTCCTGCGCGTTGATCCCACGGATACCGGTGAACGTCTCGTGCTTCTGGACGTCCCGGTCCAGCATGTAATTGTTGTCCCGGTTGCGTATGGAACGAAAACCATTTGACGGGTCCACGTCGCCATCGAAGGTGTTGCCTGAGTCTTTCAGGGCGCTCTCATCTTCGGGGAGGGACTCCGGGCCCCAACTGTAGCCCCAGTTGTAGACCATCACATTGTGGTCGTCCATGGGCACCCAAAAATGGCCGTCGACCATCGTTTTTCCGTACCGGCTGGGTCTGATCTGAGTGAATGGCATCACATACTGGTACCCACGCACGAACGTCTGGTCTTCTCCCATGGGCCTGATGCCAAAATAACGGTAACCATAGTCGGTGTTTTCCACTTCCACGTCTGGGGCCGCGCCCTGAAGGAATGGGGAGTTGGGGGAAATGCCGGGCTCGTCACTGTCATCAGTCAGTTTGCGGTGCAAGATCGGCGCATGGGAAGTGTCGATCCCGCCCTCCAGTGCCTGGAGCCAGTTACATTCCTGCCACACCTTGGTCATGTATCGGTGTGTGTCTGGGACCTGGGTCAACTCGAACTCGGGCGGAGCCGGTTTCTTGTCGGCCGGGCCGAGGTAGGCCCAGATCACGCCGCCCATATCCAGGGTTGGGTAAGCGGTGATCTTGACCCGTTCCTTGAACTGTCTCGGCTCGTTCATCTGATCGACGCAGTTGCCGTCCACATCGAACTTCCAGCCGTGGTACACGCAACGGATCCCGCACTCCTCGTTGCGCCCGAAATAAAGGCTGGCCCGGCGGTGGGGACAGCCCTCCTGGACCAGACCGATGCGGCCATCGGTGCTGCGGAAGGCCACCAGGTCTTCGCCCATCAACCTGACACGAACCGGAGGGCAATCGGGTTCCGGTATCTCAAAAGACAGCAGGGCGGGCAGCCAGTAACGGCGCATGGTATCGCCCATGGGCGTACCCTTGCCAACCCGGCTCAGAGCATCATTCAGTACGTGGTCTAGCATTTGATTCCTCTATAATATGCGGTATCTGAGACGGCTGGTTAGTCGGCCGTCGTACCTTGAAGCGTCCCGCCGGTTAGTATCTCTTGGAGGGGTGTTTTCTCGAACTCAGGAGCCTCGATGAAGAGCTCTATCTCGATGCCGTCTGGGTCGCGGATATACAAGCCCTTGGTGACACCGTGGTCACCAAATCCTGCGATCTCTACATTGTTGTCCAAAACCACTTGGTAGGCGTGTTTGAGCTCGTCCATGTCAGACAATTCCCAGGCCATA
>VFHF01000158.1 GCA_009392095.1 SAR202 cluster bacterium | reverse complement strand
GCGGGTTGAGACGCCTTTTCGGCTATCGTTTTTAGCAGTCCATCGGCCGGCCGAACTGTGGTAGAGCCGTTGCGGAGTTCATCCCACCATCCGCCGCGCTTAAGAAGAGTGTTCCAAAATTCGTCTGCGGTAGATGCTTCTATGGATCCACGGTTCAAGTTGAACAATGCGTCAGAGCCTTCTCTAAGCATCGACTTGAAATTGGCCCACGGCAGGTCTGCTTCTTTGCCCAGTTCTTGGGCCATGGTTAGAAGGACGTCCGGAAAGCTCAATGGGTCAAGCTCAAACAGCGGGTTAACCACCGGTTGTTGTAGTCCCACTGCCTGGTACCCAGGGCCCGGTTCGGAGATATCGTCGCCCCAGTCTTCCATAGAGACACGGTCCGGAAGGATGATGTCGGCCAAGGCGCTGGTGTCGTCCAAGAAAGGAGAGAAACTGACAACCAAAAGGTCGTCCGCTTGGGTGATGGCGTCTCTTAGTTGCAGGGAGTCCGGTAGACCATGTACTGGGTCTGCGCCGTGAAGCATCAGAAGTTTTGTCTGGCCACTGCGAATCTGCTCGGCGATGCGGGTCCAGTCATCCAGACTGCCCGCCTTGCTGGCGGAGGGGACATTGGACCATGGACTGGCCGGATTGAACCTAACCCCTCCCTTCTTGCCAGCAGTGCCCACCAGGTAGTTGAGGGCGTAGATGGCCTCAAGATTGAAAAGGCCGTTGCTCTGCGCGCCGGCGGACCCGCCGCCGATGGCGATGCTGGGCTGGTTGGCCGCGAACCTGCGGGCCAGGTCTTTCAGGAATCCAACCGGGTCGCCGCCGGTCATCGCCGGAGTTAGTCCGGCGTCTTCGGCCACGATCTCAGGACTGAAGTTGTTCAAGGTCTGCCGGCCGGCATCACCGCCTACCAATGAGTCGATGTCGACGCCGTCGGCCTGGAGGTTCTCTGCGACGATCACCTGGGCTAGGCTGAGGGCCAGGTACCCTTCCCAACCGGGCCGCACCGGCAGCCATTTGTCGGAGTTGGCGGCCGTCATGGAGAACCGGGAATCTATCTGATAGAACATCCCCCGGTCGCGGCCATGCCCCTGGCGGAACTCACCGTACCCGCGGCTGAAGCGGGTGGGGGAGACCCAGGTGGACAGGAAGTCCGCGCCAAAGGACAAGATGAATTTGCTGTTTTCCAGGTCGAGGTCGGGCAGTGAATCTTGATCGAATACGTTCTTGACCGCCGCCCGGTAGGTGTTGTTATCAATGGCTTCAAAGCCTTGGTGCTCGCCGCCGATTGCAGTAACGAATCGGTCTACCAAGAGGGCCATATGGCCTCGGAGAGGCTCGGTGATCATCACAGATGAAGAGCCGTTCACCCGAAGCGCGTTCCGCAGGGTATCGATCCCGTCGGGCTGCCAATTGATCGCCGTAAACTCGCCGGAACCACGGGGGCCGCTCCGCCGCATGGGGGTGGCGATACGGTCCGGATGGTACAAAGCTTGGAGCCCAGCTTCGCAGCGGGCGTGAATCTTCCCTTGGTTAGTTGGGTAGTAGGGGTTGCCCTGGACCATCTTGGCCCGGCCTTCCATCACCCGCACCACGATACCTTCACAGGAAGGACAGGTCCGGCATAGGCTGGCGTACCAGTTATCGGTCCCGCGGACCAAGTCCTCCGGCAAACGAACAGAACTCTGGATGTCCAGCTCCCCTTTGCGGATGCCAAAGCCTTCACAGGCGACGGCTCCCACCGCACCCAGGCCGGCCCAAGCAAGGAAATTTCGCCGGGTTAGTTTCATCTACCTTTGACCCTGTTCTTCATTGATATTCATCACTTGTGACAGATCGTGCAGTCGGTAGAAATGTTGTTGACTCGATGACAATCGACACAGGTCCCCATCTTCAGCGACTGGCCGGTCTTGGGTTGTACGACTTCCTTGTTGGCAACGTCGCCATGGCAGATGGTGCACGTTTGGGCAACGTCCGGTGATTCTGTGAGCTCTTCGCCGTTGATACCGTATTTCACTCCAATGGTCTCGTCGGTGAAGTACCTGATATGAGCTTCATGGATGAACCGAACGTGGTCGGGAAGGCGGTGTACCCGCTCCCAGTTGATCGGAGTATCAGTCTCGAAGGCCGTCCTGACCTTATTTATCTCTTCTTGGGCAGTGACCGTCCCGCCGTCGATGTCCTTGTGGCAAAACAAACACGTTTCCACGGCCGGCACTGTGGCGGCCGCACCCTTGGTCACGTTACGATGGCAGAACTCGCACTGGATATTGTTCTCCGCCACGTGGACCGTATGAGGAAATGCGATTGGTTGGGCCGGAGCGTTGCCTAGGCCGAATGGAGGGTTGGAGAACCAGGAAATGAGCAGGACTACAACGACGAAACCCATGATTACAGTCGCTACCCCACCGGCAACCATCAGGGGCAACATTTTTCGACTTGGCATCATCTAGTTAGTCGTTCCGTGCATCATTTTCTTTATTAGTCTTCAGGTCGTTCATGAAACGCGGTTCGCCTTAAATGAATACTCGGTCCCAGATCGCCCGGACATCCAGCTCAGCATTGACGCCGAGAATCAAAACAACCGCACCGGCGGCGAACAACAGAGCCGCGAACATGGTTAGTGGGATCCGCAATTTCTGAGTGGCTTCCGGTAGATGGCCAGTATTCACCATCGAAGGAATAAGCGCGTGGGCCGTCAGCATGGTGATTCCAAATGTCACGACGATGGGGAAGTAAATCCAGAACCACTGAAGGAACATGTGGATGTTGTGCCACTCAACGCTAGTTAATGCATTTGGATCTTCGATAATCGGTACCCGTTAGCGTCTGAAAACCAGCGGTTACGCCTGATTTCCATGCTGGATTTCGCGCTGGATTTTGCTACGTAACCCGTGCGCAAAACAGCCTCTCACACGAGGCCAGGTGAAAAATATCACAACTGCATATTTGTGTCAATAGATTTCAGCTATGATTACGCGTGGTCGTAGGCTCGCCATCGCCTTATAAATCGCCCTTAATTTTGGGCAAGTTTGCTCGCTGGACCAGGTAGGCCAACCGGCATTCAATCTTTAGACGGGCGGGTTGCTGCGGAACCAGTCGACGACCTCAGAGCCGGACGCGGCCCAGACTCCATCATGGCTCATGATGTAGGCAAGGGCTTCCTCCAGATATCCGATGCGGAAAGGCTGACCTACGAGCCACGGGTGGAGATTGATCGTCATCAGACGGCCATTCTCTGCGCCGTCCCGGAACAGGGAGTCAAAGCCATCCTTCAGTGTTTGGGCGTACCGTTCTATCTCCACGCGGCGGTTGGACATGGCGAACAGGTCGTCCATCTCCAGCATCGTCGGCAGGGCTACCAGTCCGTCCCTCATGGGGTAGGGTTGCTCATCGTTGGCCCAGTCGCACACGTAGTCGAAGCCGGCTTGGCGCAGGAGGTCCGGAGTCCGTTCAGATTCGCCATAATCGGTCCCGAACCATCCCCGGGGAGTAGAGCCGGTAGCCTTCTTCATCGCATCCATCGAGGCGCGGATGAACACCGTTTCCCCTTCAACCGACATCTCGCCGGAAATCATCTGGCTGCCGGACACACCGTGGGCGATGATTTCGCAGCCCCGGTCTTGGCAGTGCTTCACCAGGTAGGGATAGCCCTCGGCCGTCTGGGTGTCCATGGCCACGGTAGATTTTATTCCATTGCGTTCCAGAGCATCCAGAACCCGGAATATGCCCACGCGGTGGCCGTACTCCCGATGGGAGAAACGTGGGTAGTCCGGGAAAGGACGAAGGCCCAAACCCCCGGCCTGGTCGGCGCTGAAGCTGCCTTCCGGCTGCTCCCATTCAGTGTGTTCCAGCGTAATAATTACGCACAAAGCAACCTTAGCGTTATTGGGCCAGCTTAGTTTTCCTCGGGTGGATATGGGAGACCACTCATGGTGTTCGTGGTCCATCCCTACTCGTCGTTCAGCGGGCATGGGAACTTCTCACCTTGCGTTAGATTTTTAGAGTTAGGCCTTGTACTGCTGCGCGTGGTCCACGGCCTGGTCGTAATAGTTGGCGATGTAATACTCGGCTATCTCATCGGCAGTGGTCTGCCAGATGCCGTCATGAGACATGATGTAGCTGAGGATGTCATCCAGGTATTTGATGCGGTGGGGTTGGCCGATCAGGAACGGGTGGAGCGCGATACACATCACGCGGCCGCTCTCGGCGCCCTCTTTATATAGCTGGTCGAACTGCCGCTTACATATCTCCGCGAAATAATCGGCTTCATAGTTCACCCGGAACAGCGGCGAGTCGTTAAGTTCGATGGAATAAGGGACAGACACGAGCTTGCCCGACTCCACGTTGATGGGCACCGGTTGGTCGTCGTGCATCCAGTCGGTGTGGTAGATCAGGCCGGCCTCGGTCATCAAGTCCGGCGTGCGTACGGTGCCTGAAATGGCCGGGCCGAGCATTCCCTTCAGTTGTTTGCCGGTCTGCCGCTTCAACGTTTCCACGTTGTCCCGGTAGAACTCCCGTTCCTCTTCTTCCGTATAGGCATAGAGATAGCGCGTGTTATAGATGCCGTGACTCATGTAATCCCAGTCTCGCTGCACCATGGCGTCGCGAATCTCAGGGAAATGTTCCAAGACGGCCAGGTTCAGCGATACGCAGGCACGTATCTTGTGTTGGTCCAGTACCTCCAACATCCGCCAGAACCCCACTCGGTTGCCGTAGTCCCGGTAGGAGTATTGCTGCACGTCGGGATACGGAGTGCGCGGCCACGGGTCACGGGGGCCGTACTTAACGGGCATGTATTCGTAATGCTCAACGTTGGGCGCGATCCATAATGCGACTCGTTCCCCGTTGGGCCATTTGATCGGCGGGCGCTCGATGATCGGGCTGTAATCCACTCGATGCGGAGGAAGTGACATGGGTAAAAAGCTCCTTCCGGATTGTGTGCCCAGACTAGGGGAATCACCCCATACTGTCAAATAGATTTCCCAGGATTGGCGAGGCAGGTGGGCCAACGCTGGTAAATCAGCACGAGATAACGCAAAATATCGGCGAACCAAATCAGACATCAACTTCTACAACGAGAACCGGGCGTTGATCGCCGGGAGTGAGCAGGATGCCAGTCAGAACCGGAAAGCAATACATAGATGGACTAAGCGAAAGGCCCCCCAACCTATACATGGCTGGCAAGAAGGTGAAAGACGCGACCAAAGAGCCAGGGCTGATGGGAGGCATCACGACCCTTGCCCGACTGTACGACCTGCAACACGACCCAAAGACCGGCAAGGATATGACCTATAAGTCGCCTACCACCGGCGACCAGGTTGGCCTGTCTTTCCTGACTCCCAAGACCCACGAGGACTTGGACCGGCGCCGCGAGATGATGCGCAACTGGGCTAAGATCACCTGCGGGATGATGGGCCGCACCCCAGATTTCCTGAATGTGAGCCTGATGTCCATGGCCGCCGCCGGCAAATATTTTGGCCAGAACCGGCCCGAGTTCGAGAAAAACATCCAAGAGTATTACGAGATGGTCCGGGAAGAGGACCTGGTGCTGACCCACACGCTGGTCAACATCCAACGGAACCGCTCCGGAGCGGCCACCGCTCTGGACGACTCCGTGGAGCTTGCCTTGTCAGTGGTCAAAGAGACCGACGAAGGGATAATCGTCCACGGCGCACGGGTGCTGGCGACTCTGCCCATCGCCGACGAGATCGCCGTCTATCCCGCCCGCTCCCACCGGCTGCCCACGGGCGCGCCAGGCCGGACATCCTTTGCATTCGCCATTCCCTGCGATACTCCCGGACTCAAGTTCCAATGCCGGGAGCCGTTCGATCTGGAACGCTCCAACTTCGACCACCCTCTGGGCTCCCGGTTCGAAGAGATGGACGCCTTGGCTTTCTTCGACAACGTCCTCGTCCCTTGGGAGAGAGTGTTCCTGTACGGCGACGTGGACATGTGCAACAACATGTCTTTGAGGACGCACCAGTACCTGCACTCCGGCCATCAAGTGGTGACCAAGAACGTGGTCAAGTGCGAGTTTATCCTGGGGTTGGCCAACTTGATGGTGAACACCCTAGGCTCGCAGGAGATGCCTCAGGTCCACGGTATGATGGCGGAGATCATCGAGAACCTGGAGATCACCAAGGCCCTTCTACGGGCTGCCGAAGTAGACGCTGAGTTGGACGAGTGGGGTGTTATGTGTCCCGTGGATATTTCGCTGATGGTGGCGCGTCAGCAGTTCATCAACATGTACCCGCGCATGGGCGAGATCCTACACCTTTTGGGTTCGAGCAGCCTGATGGCCGTACCGACAGAAGCAGACTTCGAAGGCCCCCTCGCCGAAGACATAACCAAGTATCTGGAAACCGACTTCTCCTCGGCCAAGGACCGGGTGCGGTTGTTCCGCCTGGCCTGGGACACCTGCTGTAGCGCATTCGGGTCACGCCAGATCCTTTACGAACGCTTCTTTCAAGGCGACCGGAACCGCAACGTGGTGATAATGAATACGCGCTACGACAAGGAACCAATGAGCCAGTTCGTCTTGGACTTCCTGAACCAAGAGTAGGCAGGACAGAAGGGCGCCCTTTGCCAAGAAACCGCACTTGCGAAATGCCATTCTGAGGAGCGCCGTAGGCCGCCGCCGAATCTACCAATCTCACCCCGGCAGGCCCTTCGCTTCACTCAGCGTGACAGAGGCGCCGGGCGCTCTCTTCGGAAACCCGGAGAAGCAAACGCTAGTCGTCGTCTCCGGCCGCACCTGCAGTCGGCCTAAGCTGCGCTCCACCGGAAATCTCTAGGGGAGGCAGGTCGTCTTCCCAGTCCGGAATCAGTACGTGGGTTGTGTCATCCAGCAGGGCGATAACCAACACCCCAACGGCGCTGAATCCAACGGACAATGCCATGACGGCGTTGAATGACCCTGTGGCATAGATCACCAGCCCTGCTAGAGCCGTCGCAACCGCGTGTCCCGTCAGCGCGCCGGTGGTCTGCCAACCGTAGATCGTTCCCATCGGGCCGTCGCCGTAGTACTGCCGGTTTATGACCAGGTAGCCCGTCCACTCGCCGCCGAAGCCGATTCCAAATACTCCTGCGAACAGGTAGAACGCCCAGGCTTCTTGGGACCAAAAAAGCATAAAGACCGTGACGGCCTGGATGCTTAAGCTGGCAGCCATCATTCGGCGCGTGCCGTACATCTCCGCCATTATTGGGGTCACGATCCGGCTGACGACACTGACCAAAGATATTATGGTCAGTATGATTCCTGCCTGTGCCAGCGAGGTGAATGCTCCGCGCTCGAAAGCCATGGGAATGACGTAGATGAGAATGGTTCCGTGCCCGGCGCAACCCAGACCGTGTATAAGTGGCAGATTCCAGAATGGCTTGGTGCGGCGGGTGTGCTGGTTGAACACCTTCTGCCGCAGCCGATCCACGGTTTTATCTCTCAAGATTGCCGGCGGGTCAGTGGCTCTGGCGCCGTAGGGCTGTATCCCCAAGTCGGCCGGTTTGCTGCGCATGAAGGGGACCATGGCCAGCATGATGCCGCCACCCACGCCTCCGATAAGCATGAACGTGCTCTGCCAACCGAGCACCTCGATAAAGCCGCCCATCAAGGGGGCCATGATTCCCGTGCCGACTCCGCCTGCTCCCCAGAGGATGCCTACCCCCAGCCCCAGGTGACGCCGGAACCAGCCGCTCACCGCGGCCATCAAGGGGACCATTGCCAGGGATTGAGTCAGGGACAGCAACACGCCGAAGAACAGAAAGAATTGCCAGACCTCAGATACCTGGCCCAGCAGAAACATGCTGATCAGGTACATGATCGCAGCGGCGAAAAGCATCCAACGAGAGCCGTAGCGATCCCCCAGCCACCCGGTCATTGGGGCGTATATGGCCCCAAACATGTAGTAGCTGGCAATGACCACGCCGATGGTGCCTAGGCTCCAGCCGAACGCGCCTTCGGAATCGTTCAATGGGGGAACCATGATGCCTGCGGCCATGCTGATGGAGCTGGCGAAGATCTGGACCGTAGCCAAGATTCCGATGACGACCCAACTGTAATGGATGCCAAAGGGCAACTTGCCGGAGGAGAATCCTAACTTAGGTTTATCTAGAAGCGCCAACTATCGTAAACCGCCTGCCTGCACCGAAATTTCGTCGCAAGTCCCCATAAAGCAATGATGCAGTGAGTGCAGTATAGCGATTCGCGATAAGAAAAGCAGCCCGAGGGAGAATCCGTCCATCCCAAGCGGGTAGTTAGGCGCTAATACCGAGGAATCGCGAGGTTAGTCATCGCCGGCAGCCGGTCCAGGCAGGAAATTGCTCCTTGCTTCGGGCGGCAGGGAATCTTCCCAGTCGGGGATCAAAACGTGGGAGGTGCTCTCGAGCGTGGCAATAACCAGCAATCCGGCGGCGCTGAAGAGCGCAGAAAGAACAAACACCGGATAGAAGGAGCCGGTTACGTAAATCACGAGGCCGGCTAGGAATGTGGTGACGGCATGACCCGCGAACGCGCCGGTCATCTGCCACCCGTACAAACTTCCCATCGGGCCGTCACCGAAGTAACGCCGGTTGATCTCCAGATATCCGGTCCACTCAGCTCCAAACCCTAGTCCAAATGTGGCGGCGAACAGATAAAACATCCAAGGATCGTGGGCCCAAAACAAGATGAGCACCGTTAGGGCTTGAATACTCAAGCTGGCGGCCATAACTTTCCGAGGTCCCCAAGCCTCTGCCACCACCGGGGCTCCAAGCCTGCTCACGATACTCACCAACGAGATTATGGTGATGGTCAGCGCCGCAGCAGGAGTGCTCAAACCCTGTTCAACAGCTAGGGGAATCACGTAGATGAGCACGATTCCCATGCCGGCGCACCCCAGAGCATGGATGATCGGAAGGTTCCAGAATGCCTTGGTCTGCCGCATCTGTTGGTTGAACACCTTAAGCCGAAGGGCTTCCACGGTCCGGTCCTTAGGTGCGGTCTCGGGCGAATCGGCCGGCATGCCGAAGGGCCGGATCCCGATATCCGCCGGCTTGCTTCGTATGAACGGGAAGACCAAAAGCATGATCCCCATGCCCACGATGCCAACGGAGATAAAGGTCGTCTGCCACCCGATCGATTCCAAAAGGTAGGCAATCAAGGGCGCGAGTACGGCGGTCCCAATGCCGCCGGTGGCCCAAAGGATGCCCACTCCCCAACCCAAGCGGCGCCGGAACCAGCCGCTGATGGACGCCATCATTGGCACCATGGTGATGGAGGCAGTGAACGACATCAGGAAACTATAAAAGAAAAAGAAGTGCCACAACTCGCTGACGAATCCCAACGCAACCATGCCCACGCCGTACATCACCGCGCCGACAAACATCATGGGCCGGGCGCCAAACTTGTCTCCCAAGTGGCCGGTTATGGGAGCAAATATAGCGCTGAAAACGTAATACAGGCCGATAGCCATGCTGAGCTCGCCGATGCCCCAGCGGAAGCCGCCTTCAGGGTCTGTGAGGGGCGGCACCATGACCCCGGCAATCATGAACACAGAACTGCCAAAGACTTGGACGATAGCCAGCACCGCCACGATCACCCAACTATAGTGGACGCCGAAGGGCATCTTAGCGGCTGAGAATCCGAACTTGGGTTTATCTAGAAGGGCCATTTACGGCAACGCCTCAGTTCGTTGTGCGACTAGCCGGAATGAACCAGCTAGTCGATGACTTAATAGAGACATTGTATCCAATCGCAATATCAAGTGCAGCCCGAAGTCAGACCATGATATTCATCTGATTGACTATGGTCTCGCCCAGAACAGTGTCTCCGGCCACCTTAATCTTGCCTGAACTCAAGGCTTCCGCAGGGTCCCAACGTCCGCACCCGAGACAGGCAAAGGTCTCAAGATCAGAGGTGATCTTGACCGTTGGCGACTCAGGCTCTGAGTCCAAAGCACTTCCGCGGCCGCCCTCGACCGCCACTGACACCACACTTCCGGCCGACCCGGTGATGTTGAAAACCACGGTAACACCATCCGGCGCCTTTGCCTTCCTGGCAACTACAAAAGGCATCGCCCGGGACACTCGGCCCACCGCGTGAGATGCCACTGACCCATCCAGCTCTCCGGGGATGTTCAGCGCGCGCCGGATGTCCTGCTCGTGGACCCACGCATCCATGATACGGATGCGCACGAACTCGGTAATGGTGCCTGGTCCGAGGGGGGTCTGTGTTTCAGCGGCGAACCCGTCGTCGGTCAGGCCTCTGAGGTAGGTCAGTCTTTGCCGGGTCAACTCCCGAAACTCGTCCAACACCTGCCGGCCGGGCCAGGACCGGCGGAAGTCCACCACCACTTCGTTAGATTGGCCGATATCGTTCTTAACGTAGGAGGTGTCCCCGGGTGTGTGGTCGGGCCGGGGGTTGCCCAATATCCCGGCTTCCGCGCCGACCAGATGCGACACCTGGTCTTGGACCGACCATCCCGGACAATCGGTGGGCGTCTTCCACTGGGCTTCCGTAATGCGAGAGCACAGAGAGTCGATGGAACTCCAGACGTGTTCCATCAGATCGACCACTTGTTGATTGCTCATGGCTCTCCCTCTTTTGCCAGATTTTGGCCTGCTGCTAGTTGGCCTTGCCCTCTTCCTCGCGGCGGATGTTCTCGCGACGGGTGATCAGGCGGATGGCCTCATCGGCCCCCATCCGTCCCACCGGCCCGGAGGCGTACATGCCGCCCAGCACCGTGCCGCCGCGGCCCAGCAGGAACTCGGTCGGCTGGATATAGCCGCCCCGGTCCTCGGACCACCATGAGTCGAGAATGTCGGCGTCGGCTTTCGTAACCCCGTAGCCAACGGGAAACGACAATTTGTTGTTGTCCCTGACCTCTGTGGCAAGGTCCTTACTGTCTACGCTAACGGCGTAGATAGTTACTTCCAGTTCGCCCAACTCTGCTTTGTTCGCTTCCCATTCGGCTAACTGCCGATTGCAGTAGGGTCACCAATGTCCCCGATAGAACAGCAGGGCTGTGTACCTGGTGGGTGCATCGTCGGGCAAGGTGATCGTCCCACCGTCCACTAATTGGAGAGTAACGCTGGGGAGACGATCCCCCTGTTGCAGTTTTTCGGCCATTATCGCTCCTAACTCACTCTCGTGGAGCCTAGTGTTATGCGCCAAATATACGCTGCCGAATCCTGAATATCGGTGCGTGATAGCCTCAGTTCAGGGCTTTGGCAGAATTGGAGCCAGCATAGCCGCGGCCGCTTGCCCAGTCAACTGCAGGATTTACTGGGGTCGTTTGCATCTGATCCGTGACTATCCGATTCGGTGCCTCGAACACAACAATCGTGTCATAATACCGGCAACTTTTTAGGCAGATACCGCATGAACGACCAGCGAAAAACCAAGAAACAGGTACTGGAAGACCTGCAACGTGAGCGGGAACGTTCGATCGCACTTCAAGAAGTTTCCAACAAAATGGCTGCTGCCTATAACACCAACGAAGAGCTGAACCTGATCGCGAACAAGGCTGCCCGGCTGTTAGAGGGAGAAAATTTAGTTATACGCGCCAGTACGGATTCCATAGCCGGCTACCTGGCAGATACTTCTGCCGTTATGCCGGAGGAACGGACGATCGATGCGGGCCACGTGATGGCCACCAAGAAAACCACTGTTAATGGAGGCATGCCGTGAAACAGGTAACCAGCAATACATGGGTTGAGACTGAGACGCGGGGTTGCAACTTTGGCTTCGTGACCACATCAGACGGCATCGTCATGATCGACAGCCCCCACAAGCCCACCACGGCCATGTGGCTGAAGTCTGAGATAGAAAAGCGGGGGCTGCTCCGCTATATCATCAACACCGAGCCCCACGGCGACCACTGGACGGGAAACGCCTTCTTCGACGCGCCGGTTATCGCACACGAGGGAGTCCGAGCACGCATCCTGAAAACAGATATGGCCGAGCATGTCGCCAGGATCGGCACTTTCGGGCCTGACGAGCCCGCGTTGCTGGAAGGCTATAAGGCCAACGCTCCGGTGATCACCTTCCGCGAGACCATGACCATGCACGTGGGCGACCATACCTTCGAGATGATTCACATGCCCGGACACACACTCTACCAGGCGGCGGTGATCGTAAAAGAGGAGGGAGTGGTCTTCACCAGCGACAACATCTTCCACGGCGTCCATTCCTGGCTCCACGAAGCCGACCCGGACCTGTGGTTGGTAGCCCTGGAGTCACTACGCGGATTGAACGAAGACATATTCGTGCCTGGCCACGGCGATATGTGCGGCAAAGGCTACCTGGACGAGCAGGGATCGTTCATCTCCGAGTGGAAGGATTACGTCCAAGGCGCCGTCGACCGGGGCATGACCCGCGAAGAGTCGGTCTCGACCCTGACCGCTCTGATCGACCGCTACCCCATGGACGTGGAGCAAGCGGCTCTGGCGCCTATGGTCATGGGCATCAACGCCGGCAACCTCTATGACTACCTAACCGGACCCTGGCCGCCAGCATCTATGGGCACGGTAGCCACCCGGCTGCCAGAGGATGACCGGTAGCGGCGCAGTCGAATCTCGCCTGGTTGGTGACCCGCCTACTTATTCGTCGTCAAACGTCGCGATTGTCCGCTGAGCCGCTGATAGGCTGGCACCGAAGGCCACTTCGTAGCCTTCTTTGGAGAGGATGGTCTCTAGAGCTGAGAGCAACGCAAATACGTTGCGTTCCCGGGCCGACTCGCCCATAAGGCCGACGCGCCAGGCCTTGCCGGCGAACTCCCCCAGGCCCCCACCAATCTCGATGTCGTAATCGTTGAGCAACGCCCGCCGGACTTTGGCGTCTTCGATGCCTTCAGGGATCGATAGCGTCGTCAGCGGGTTCAGACGGTGTCCTTCTTCGGCCAACAGACTTAGACCCAGGGCTTCCGCTCCAGCGCGAAGCGCGGCCGCCACCCTGGCATGCCGGTTGATCCGGTTCTCCTGGCCTTCCTCCATCATCATGCGCAGAGCCTCTCGCAAGGCATAGGTCATGTTGATGGGCGAAGTGTGGTGGTAGGCCCTGGTCTGGTTCCAGTAGGCTTCCAAGTCCTTCAGGTTGAAATAGAAACTCTGGACCTTGCTCGGCCGTTTGGCGACCACGTCCATGGCTGCGGGAGAAAGGCTGATGGGGGCCAACCCCGGAGGGGCGCCCAGGCACTTTTGGGTGGCGCTGTAGCAAACGTCGATACCCCAGTCGTCCATCCTGACTTCATGTCCACCCAAAGAAGTTACCGCGTCCACGATGGCCAGCGCACCAGACTCGTGGATCACATCAACGAGCTCTTTCATGTCGCTCAGCACCCCGGTGGATGTCTCGGCATGGACCACGCCTACGGCCTTGAGTCCTGGGCGCTTCTTGAGTTCATCTTTCAGCATCTGGGGGTCAACTGCTTTGCCCCAAGGGGTGTCCATCACGTGCACGGTGGCGCCGCAGCGCTCTGCGATATCGGCCAGGCGGATGCCGAAGTAGCCGTTCCGGCAGACAAGCATCGAATCCCCCGGCTCAATGATGTTGGCGCAGGCGGTCTCCATGGCGCCAGTGCCGGTGGAGGAGATGGGCACAGTCATGAAATTGGTGGTGTGGAAGACCATGCGCAGCATCTCACACACGTCATCCATGACCTGGAAGAACGTCGGGTCCAGGTGACCCATTACGGGGAGCGACAGGGCCTGCAGTACCCGCGGGTGCACGGTGCTTGGTCCTGGGCCCAGCAGCACCTTCTGCGGGGGCTGCAATTCATTCATGTAGGAGCTAGTCAAGGGTGTCCTTCGGTCCCATGGACCTTTTCAGTATCCGTATATTCGAGCCGCGCTGCAGGTTACAGAACCGCCGATGCGCCACCGTCCAGGTTCACTGCGATGCCGGTGAGGTAGCTGGCCCGCTCCGAAGCCAAGAAAGCGATGACGTCGCCTGCTTCCTCGGGCTCGGCCACACGACCGATGGGAACGCTTCGGGCTTGGGCTAGTTCGTCGTAGAAGGTTTCAAGGGACAAATTTGGCTCTTTCTCAAGGCGGGCGTCATACCGGCGTTGGTGCTGGCCGCTCTTGACCAGGCCGATGCAGACGGTAGTTACAAGTATGTTTTCCTTGGCCAAGTCCTTGGAAAGGCCCTTGGTGATAGCGATTCCCGCCGCCCTGGAGATCGAGGTGGGCATGGATGCGGGTCCGGGGGTCCGGCCGCCCAGGTTGGTAACGTTGATGATCCGGCCGCCGCCGGCCTTTCGCATCTCAATGATGGAATCTTGCATCAGGCGGACCGCCGCCCAGACCTTCAGCTCAAAGTCCGATTGCCAGTCCTCGTGGCTGACGCTCTCGAAGGGCTTGGCCATCGACGAGCCGGCGTTGTTGACGATGATATCCACGCGGCCAAAGTTGTCCACGGCCGTTTTGATCATCTTCTGGGAGGCGCCGTCGGTGGTGATGTCTAGCGCTAAAGGAACAACCGAGCCCTCTGTAGCCGTCTTGATCTCTTGAACTGCTTGGTCTAACACCTCTTGGCGGCGGGCTACGATGACAACGTTTGCCCCTTCTTTTGCCATGCTCAGTGCCGCGGCTTTCCCGATCCCGTCACTGCCACCCGTGATGATTGCAGTCTTGCCTTCCAGTCCCATATCCATAGTGAATTCTCCTTTTTCTTGACGGAATCCGAGTCTGAGCCGAGCTAGAGCGCACCTAAAGGACGCCCCGCCGAATCGGCAATCATTGTAGCACAGCGGTTGCGTCTGGATTACGTCTGGCGCAGCTTTGGCCAGGCCCAACAAACCCGGAGTGTATCTGCTAGATCTGAAGCCCCGAGGCCTGCGCGACGATGTCGATGTCCTTGTCTCCGCGGCCGCTGAGGCAGACCAGAACTATCTGGTCAGGTTTCAGAGCTTTCGCCAGGTCGACGGCGGCGTACACGGCATGGGACGACTCTAGGGCGGGGATGATGCCCTCAGTGCGGCACAACAGATGGAATGCCTCGAGGGCCTGTGAGTCATTAACCTCCCGGTACTCGGCCCTCTTGGAGTCCTTCAGGTAACTGTGCTCCGGGCCAACGCCGGGGTAGTCCAGCCCCGCCGAGATGCTGTGAGTCTCCATCACCTGTCCGTGTTCGTCCTGTAGCAGATAGGACATTGCCCCGTGGAGCACGCCAGGACGCCCGGCGCTGAGGGTGGCCGAGTGCTTGCCGGTGGAGACGCCCTCGCCTCCCGCCTCCAAACCCATCAGCCGCACGTCCTCGTCGGGGACGAAGGAATGGAACATTCCAATGGAGTTGCTGCCGCCGCCGACGCAGGCCAGCACGTAGTCCGGCAGCAGTCCTTCCGCCTCTAATAACTGGGCACGGGCTTCCCTGCCGATGACCGTCTGGAAGTCGCGCACCATGACCGGATAGGGGTGTGGGCCGACCACGCTGCCGATCAGATAATGGGTGGTCTCCACGTTGGTCACCCAGTCGCGGATAGCTTCGTTGATAGCGTCTTTAAGGGTGCGGGTGCCAGACTCGACAGGCACGACCTCAGCCTCAAGGAGCTTCATCCGGAATACGTTCAGCGATTGCCGTTTGATATCCTCGCTGCCCATGTAGACGATGCATTCCAAACCAAGCATGGCGCAAGCGGTGGCGGCAGCGACGCCGTGCTGTCCAGCCCCGGTCTCGGCGATGATTCTCTTCTTGCCCATATGTTGAGCCAACAGCGCCTGGCCAAGGGCGTTGTTGATCTTGTGGGCTCCTGTGTGTGCCAGATCTTCACGTTTCAGGTAAATCTTAGCCCCGCCGCAGACGCGGGTCAGGTTCTCCGCGAAGTACAAAGCGGTGGGACGCCCGGCGTAGCTATGGAGCAGATGGCCCAAACGCTCCTGGAATTCCGGGTTGGCCTTGGCCGTCTGGTACGCATCGTCCAGTTCGGCAACCGCAGCCATCAGCGTTTCGGGGATGAATTTCCCACCAAAGTCCCCGAATCTACCTCGGTCATCGGGGAAGAGGAGGTCCCCCTCGTTTACATCTGCCATGAAGTGTTCCTTCTTATCAGCTAGATCGCCTTGGGTGTGGCGCGAGCTTTGTGCATGAAGTCCCTAATCTTAGCGTGGTCCTTCTTACCGTTTGTTTCCACGCCGCTGGAGACGTCCACGCCCCAAGGATGCACCTCGGTTACCGCTTTTGATACGTTTTCGGGTGTTAGACCGCCGGCAAGTAAGAATGGGTGACCAGCCTGGGAAAGGGAAGCGGCCACACCCCAATCGAACCCCACTCCGGTGCCACCCTGGATGCCCTCAACGTACCTGTCCAGCGTCACCAGGTGCCCGACCCCACTGAATTCTTTGACCTTAGCGCCGGTCCCAGCGTCGTCGGTTGCGGTGGCGGACTTGGCGACATGCACAACTTTGATCACGTCGCAGCCGGTCTGGCCGGCATATTCGACCGACTCTTTGCCGCAGAGTTGCACCAGGTCCAGGCCGCAGAACTCGACTATCCCCGCAACTTCCTCAATGGCCTGGTCGGCAAAGAGGCCGACGATCCGAGGAGCGGGACCGCCGGAGTTTCTAACTCCATCAACGATTACTTTCGCTTCTTTAGGGGTGATGCGGCGGTGGCGCTCCGGCACGAAAACCATCCCGATGAAATCTGCCCCTGCCTCAGCCGCCACCAGCGCGTCTTCTAAGGCGCGAATACCGCAGATCTTGACCTTTAATTCCTGGGCACCCATGGTCATGCCACCGGAGCTTTCTGTCCAGTCAATTCGCGCACTTTCCCACCCACGTCCGGCGCCGTCACAAGAGCCTCGCCAACCAACACGGCGTTAACCCTGACCCTGTTCATCTGACGCAGGTGCTCGCGGGTAAAAATGCCACTTTCGCTGACGATCTGCTTGCCTCTCGGTACCAGCGGGGCCAGGCGCTCGGTTACAGACAGGTCGGTGGTGAAGGTGCGCAGGTCTCGATTGTTGATGCCGACTATATCTGCCCCGGCGTCCACCGCGGTCTCGAGTTCAGCTTCGTCGTGGACCTCAACCAGACACTGCATCCAGTGCGCCTGTGCGGCTTCCAGCAATTCTTTCAGTTGGGCCGGTTCCAAGATCGCGACGATGAGCAACATCGCATCAGCCCCGGCGGCTCGTGTCTCAACCACCTGGTAGGGATCAAAAATGAAATCCTTGCGCATGACCGGAGCCCTTTGGGATGCCCCGGATTCTTTGATCTGCAGCAAGTGCGCCAGTTCTCCCTGGAACCTGGGATCAGTCAGGCACGAGATGGCGGCCGCCCCGTTACTTGCATAGGTCTCGGCCAGCTTCAGATGGTCAAAATCGGGCATCAACAACCCCCGTGAAGGCGACGCCTTTTTGATCTCAGCGATGAGCCGCACGCCACCGCCCAGTAACGCCCCAGACAGGTTCAGGGGCCGAGGCTGGTTGGCAGCGGCAGACTCCAGGTCAGCGAGAGAAACCTGGGACATGCCCTCAGCCAATTCCACGCGCTTGGCAGTGACTATTTCATCTAGGATGTTTGGCATTTTTCTTTACCAGAGACCGGTAAATCAGACTCGCATTATACTTCGTCATGGCCTCGGAAGCAGTTCAGCCACCCGCTTGGCTGACCTCGATCATAGACTCCAGTCGATCTTTGGCCGCGCCGGAGTCGAGGGTCTGGGCCGCCAGTTGTACGCCGTCCCGGATGTTGGTAACTAGGTCGCCAACCAAAAACACTCCCGCGCTATTCAGCAGCACGTAATCACGCACCGGACCGCCGGCGCCGCCCAATAACTCCCGCATGGTCTTGGCGTTGGCCTCCCTGTCTCCACCCTTAACTGCCTCGATGGGCGTGACCGGCAGGCCGGTGTCGGCCACGGACAGCGTCCAGTTGCTTACCTTGCCCCCGGTTACCTCCCAAACAGACGTGTCCCCAGAAAGTGTCATTTCATCCAAGCCGCCTTCGCCATGAACGATGATCGAGTGGTAGGTGTCCAGCAGATTGAGGACCGACGCCATTTTCTCGCCCAGTTCTGGGAAGGCCACGCCCACCAGCATGGACTGGGCGCCGGCCGGGTTGGTTAACGGTCCCAAGATATTGAACACGGTCCGGATGCCGATCTCCCGGCGCACCGGTCCGGCGTGGCGCATGGAAGGATGGAACGCCTGGGCGAACATGAACCCGATGCCGCTTTCTCGGATGCACCGCTCCACTCCCTCGGGCGTAAGCTCTACCTGCACGCCCAGTTCTTCTAGCACATCGGCGCTGCCGCAAGTGCCCGACGCGGCCCTGTTGCCGTGCTTCGCAACCTTTAGGCCAGCACCGGCAGCTACAAATGCCGCGGCGGTGGAAATATTAAAAGTGTTGAGGCCGTCTCCGCCGGTGCCAACGGAATCGACCAGCATGCCGTCCACATTTACCCGCAGCGAAAACTCGCGCATGACGGTGGCCATACCGGCGATCTCTTCAGTGCTTTCGCCCTTCAGCCGGAGAGCAGTCAGGAACGAGCCCAACTGGGCGTGGGTCGCCTCTCCGGACATGATCTGTCGCATTACTGCCGCTGCCTTGTCCATGGCCAATGAATCGCCTGAGACGACAACATCTATCGCTTCGCGGATATCCAAATTTCAGCTCCTATCTAAATCGCCGTCGCAGCGCTAACTTTATCAAGAAAATTCTGAAGCAGGTGTTTTCCATCCGGAGTCAAAATAGACTCCGGATGGAACTGGACGCCTTCTATGGGGTAATCCTTATGCCGAAGCCCCATGACCAGGCCGTTTTCTGTCCGTGCGGTGACTTCCAAAGTATCCGGCATCGTCTCAGGGAAGACGACCAACGAGTGGTAGCGAATAGCCTGGAAGGGGTTGGGCAGTCCGACCAGCACTCCAGCACCGTTGTGGCTGACCATAGAGGTCTTGCCGTGGCGAATCTCGCCCGCCTGGTCAACTTTTGCCCCATAAACGTGGCCGATGCATTGATGGCCCAGGCAAACGCCCAAGGTCGGAGTACTGGGGCCAAATTGACGTATCACGTCGTTGGATATGCCTGCTTCCAAGGGAGTGGACGGCCCCGGAGAAATGATTATCCCCTCTGGCGACATGTCTTGGATCTCTTCCAACGAGATCTTGTCGTTGCGGGCGACTTCAACCTCCGCGCCCAACTCACACAGGTATTGGTACAGGTTGTAGGTGAAGCTATCGTAATTGTCGATCATTAAAAGCATGGTTGTTACCTCGAAAACATCTGGCCGGAACTAGAAGACTTCCACGAACTCCAGCCAATTGCCGTCGGGGTCTTGGGCGTAGCAGGCCTTGATCGAAACCTTGCCTTGAACATTTAGCTGAGACGAGGGAGGATTGTTGAATCTGAGGCCTTTTTCGGAGGTTTCCGCGTAGAACCGGTCCAGGTCTTCGACGAAGAAAGCCAGGTGTGCCGCGCCAAGATCGTTTCGGTTCACTTGCGGCGTTCCACTGGCTGGCGACAGATACTGGACCAACTCCAATTTGTGACCTTCTCCCTTGTCCAGCATCGCGCGGTCTATATGGGCGCCCGGGAAAGCCAAGACCTGTTCAACGAACGCCCCCTGGCGCTCGAAGCGCTCCCCCATTCTCATGCCCAGCACCTCGGTGTAGAATTTGGCAGATTTGTCTATATCCTTGACTACGAACCCCGTGTGAAAGAACGATTTCAACATCTTTTGATCTCCCTTAAATGGTTAGTCGGAGCCTTCGGCTAAGTCTATCGCCCGCATCAGCGCGCCAGCTTTGTGGCGGGTCTCTTGGTACTCGTCTTCGCCTGTGCTGTCGGCAACAATCCCGCCACCGGCCTGAACATATATCACCCCGTCTTTATAGACCCCAGTCCGCAGCACCAACGCCGTGTCCATGTCCCCTGAGTAGCTGAAGTAGCCGACAGCGCCGCCGTAAGGCCCACGCTTCTCGCCTTCCAACTCGGCGATTATCTCCATGGCCCGAATCTTGGGCGCGCCCGACACGGTCCCTGCCGGGAAGCAAGACCGGAGGGCGTCATAGGCAGTCATATCCGGACGAAGGTCTCCCTCAACATGGGAGACCAGGTGCATGACGTGGGAGAACTTCTCTACGTCCATGAGCTGCGTGACCGACACGGTGCCCGGCTGGCTGACCCGGCCGATGTCGTTCCGGCCCAGGTCAACTAGCATGATGTGCTCGGCCCGCTGTTTCTCACTGCTCTTCAATTCCGATTCGTTGGCCTCGTCCTCACCCGGCGTCACGCCCCTGGGCCGGGTCCCAGCGATGGGATGGGTGGCGGCACGGCCGGCGTGGACGGTGACCACGGTCTCGATGGCCGCGCCCACGATCTGGAAGTCGTCCAGGTTCAAGTAATACATATACGGGGACGGATTGATGCTGCGCAGCGCCCGGTAGATCTGGAACGGATGGGCCTCGGTCCGACGGGAAAACCGTTGAGAATAGGTTATCTGAATCATGTCGCCAGCATAGATGTAATCGATACATCGATCGATCATCTTGGCGTACCGGTCCTTCGTTTGATTCGACTCAATCTCTGAAGACACGAACTTTTGGGCGTCATTAGACTGCAGCTCAGGCGGCAATTCCAAGGGTCGCGACAACCGCGCGACCATCTCGTCGATCTTGGCCGTTGCCTTGGCGTAAGCCTGTTCGATATCGCCGTTCAGGCGCACGTGGCTGACTACTTTGATGTCATGGCGGACGTGGTCGAACAACAGCAATGTGTCACAGAACATGAACACGGACTCGGGCACGCCCACAGGGTCAGCAGGCATCTCCGGCACCCTCGGCTCGAAATAGCGGATCGTGTCGTAGGCCAGGTAGCCGACCGCCCCGCCGTGGAATCCAGGTAGGCCTTCAATCGGGACCAACATGTACTGGTCCATCTCTTCCTGGACTGGAGTCAGTGGGTCGATCTCGCCTAATTCTTCTTTCGCACCAGTCTTGACCACCTTGTATGGGTCGGTTCCTATGAAACTGTAGCGGCCGATGTTCTCCCCGCCTTCGACGCTCTCCAGCAGGAAGGAATACGGCCCTTGGGCCACCTTTAGATAGGCGGAAACCGGAGTTTCCAAGTCGGCGTTTATCGAGCGGTAAACCGGCACCAAATTTCCCTGGCCGGTCATGCCCTTTACTTGTTCCAATGTCGGTTGATACATACCGGTGCTCCCTTATCTAGCTGCTGGGGCAAGTTGGCCTAAACTCCGTATTCCAGAAAAAATACGACGCCCTGCTGCACTTGAGACGGGTCAAGGCCTTCGCTCTCGATATCTCTGAGAATATCAGCGAAGAGGGCAAACCGAACGGTCTCTTTCGCCGCGTTGGCGGCCGCCGTAAGGACCTATACTCCCGGTACACGGAGCGCTGCAGGGTTAGGTAGTCGATTTTTTCTGACTGTACCATGGCTTCAGCTTTCGGAATTATTTCCAAATAAAAAAAGACCCGTCCTCTCAAGGGACGAGTCGAATCGTGTTGCCACCCTATTTTGCCGGTTGCTCCCCAATCTGTAGACGGGGCTGTTCCAGCTTCTCGATCGGCGGGGGCCCTGGTCTACTGTTGCCCCGTGCCGTGGACCTTTAACGGCGCCCAACCGTCACAGCCTAGTTAGAGCTTTCACCCTTAGATCGGCCTGCAGCTCCAGGGTCCATTCGTTCTTCCGCTCTGAGCGCCGGCTCACACCTTACCCGGCTCGCTTTGCCCTGCTGGAAGACTACTACTCCCCTTCATAGCCTTTGCAAATATTCGTTTGTGCAAATTCGAGTATAGGGTGGCCCAAAAATTATTGTCAAGTTTTCGTGACTGGCAAGCCGTTATGGTCTCAAACCGTCGCTTCACCCAACCCACCGTGCTCCACGACCACCGCCTCATCTTCCTCTGGCCATGGGGGAGTAGTGTGGCACAGAAACTTCAGCGCCTTATCGGGACCGGCGCTGAATTGGAATCTCCATCCCGTGGGGATGACCAGGGCGTCGCCAAGCTTTATGTTCATCGCTGGAACAGTCATAGGCTCGGCATCTGGCGGACAGCGCCAGACCATTCCGGCGCCCTCCAGGACGTACCAGACTTCTTCAACCGAGCGGTGCCAAACCGGGCGTGTGACTCGGCCGGGACCGAGAGTAACTTCAACCAAACTGCTTTTGGACCCGCCCTGGCGACCGTCCACCAACAGCCGAATCTCCGATCCGTCGGGAGCGGTCCCATCAGGAGTTTGGCTGCGGTGTCCCAGGGGTGGGATCGGGTCGTTGTTCGATGCGGTCATGTCAGCCACCTAATCAGTGGACTTGCTCAGGGAGTCAGGCTCTCTCCCACCATGCTCCAGTAGGGCAGGACGATAGTAAATAGCACTCCCACGGCGATCACAGTCATAAATATACCCATTCTGACCACTTCTGGCGCCCGGATCTCCGCCCGCTGGTATATGAACACGCTGGCCGTCGCGCTGGCGGGGTAGTAAACCACCGAGTCTCCAACGACCACCACCGCCAATCCGCACACTACAGGGTTCAACCCCAAAGCCGAGCCGGTGGACATGGCCACAGGAATTATGAACGCCAAGTAGCCCGAGATGTTAGGCATCACCGCCCGGACCATAGCAGCCGCGCCCGACATGGCCAGCAAGATCAGTGTCGGATGGCCGCGCAGCCCCTCCACGCTCCCCACCAAAGTATCGGCGAACCAGCCGGCAGCCCCACTGATGATCAGCGCGTTGGCCAATGACAGAGACGACGCGATGACAAAGAAATTGGCCCAGCCCATGTTCGTTTCGAACTCGCGCCAGGTCAGCAAGCCCACGCCCGGGAGCAGAATGATCGTCATGGCGATAAGCGCCGGCACAGCGGGCGACAAGCCATGGGCAAAGTCGGTGAACCAGAGCAGGGCGGTGCCCAACGCGATCAGGCCGGCTTTGATTTCTTTGGTCTGGATGGGGCCGGTCTTCAAATCAACCGTGCCAGCCCCTGGTGGCAATGTGAACCCCGAACGGAACATCAGGTAAACGACCAGCCCGCCAAAGATCAGCACCAGGTAGAAGGGCACAGCCATCAGGATGAACCATCGGGTCCAGGAAAAAGCGTCGATGCCCCCGAAGTCCGCGATCAGGGCCGACGCGACCACCGGGGTTATTCCTCCGGCCAACAACGCGGTGGAGCCTAGGCGGTTCAATCCCCCCATGGCCATCATGATTGCCTTATTCAACGGCGCGGTCTTCTCCACACCCCAATGCTCCATCACCTGTTCGTAAACATGGACCATGATGGCGCCCCGGGTACTAGCAGAGGGAAGGGCGAATGTCAGCCCGGCGAATGCGGCCAGCATCTGTACGTACAGCAGCTTTGGGTTGCCGCCGGCAAACCGGATAAGGTGCACCGCCATCCGTTCCGCCAGGCCCGACCGGTGCACCGCCATACCCAAAGTGAGGATACCCACCAGGAAATAGGTGACGGGCTGGGAGAAGCCGTAGAGGGCCACGCTGACATCGTCCACGGCGTTTATCAGCATCAATACGACAACGCTCATCATGCCGGTCACGGCGATATGCAGGGTTTCTGTCGCCCACAGCACCACCGCCATGGCCATCACGGCCAATGCCCGCTGCCCTTGGTCTGTGAGTCCGTCTGGATTGGGGGCCAAAATCACCGCAAGAAAAACGGCGATGGGGAGACCAACGCGAAACGCCAAAGCGCCTGGTCTCATATTTCCAATGGTGATTCGATCGATCAATTCGGTTATTCGGCAAAACGCCGGAGGTGCAATCTCATCTTCTTAGGGCCTAGAAGTGGAAATCAGTCAGGACCCGCCGTTGATTCAGCGGCACCTAGTTCACTCTAGCAAGAATAATGGCACAAGACGACCACCAGCCATAGGAAAGGCCCCCAGGTGATTCCCAGGGGCCTTCTTCATGGTCCCAAATTACGAGCAGCGACTAGGAAACGCGTGGCTTCCGGCCCTTCCGGTCCAAGAAATCTTTGAACCCGTCCTCCACGGACAGTCCCTTGAACCGTCCCTTTCGGCCTTCAATCTCCGTCTGAAACTGGGTCTCCAGGGCCTCTCCAGTTTGTTCAATCAGGAGCGATTTAATGTTGGCAACACCTTCCGCTCGGTTCTTTGCGATACCTGCCGCTACCTCGACCGTCCGGTCGATCAAGTCGCCTGACGGCACCAGGTGGTTGAGCAGGCCGATGTGGTACGCCTCGTCAGCGAAGACTTCACGGCCGCTATAGAGGAGTTCTTTTGCCTTGGGCCACCCCACCATTGTCGGCAAGCTCCAGGTTGCGTTCAGTTGCCCGTAGTTGACGGCCAGGAACCGAAAGCTGCTCTTTTCGCTGCCCATGAGGAAGTCCAGGCTGGTAGCCATGACCGTCCCTCCGCCGTAGCAGAGGCCGTTGATCGCCCCGATCACCGGCTTGCTGGAAACCGCCAGATGCCAGGTATAAACGGCACGGGCGGCGCCGCCGGCGGCACGCTGTTCATCCGAATTTTCCCGGTTTTCATGGATGTCCGCACCTGCTGAGAAGGCCCGGTCGCCGGCCCCGGTGATCACGATGGCGCCTATGCCGTCGTCTTCCTCAGCCGCGGTTACAAATTCGTCTAGCTCCCGGACCAATTGCAGACTCAAGGCGTTCAAGACCTCAGGCCGGTTCAGGGTCACGATGGCCACCCGGTCCACCTGGTCTATCTTTATCATCTCGAAACTCATTGTTTCAGCCACTCCATGGGTTTTACCGAATTTCCAGTTCCGGACCGTCCTATCTAGAAGGGCTCGGAACGCCTTAAATACGAGGTCTAATAAACCATACCGGGCAAACAAAGTAAACTTTCGCCCGCTGCAACGATATTTCGTCTGGCATTCCCTGCCTTAGATGTGACGAGGTTCACATAAGTAGTGTACTTGGTGTCACGGCTCGTAATCGCCGGTGAGGGTTAACTAACTGGTGCAGCAGCGAAAGCCGGGAGACGAACTCCCGGCGACGCCAAAAGGGGTGAGCAAGATGCTTTACTTATTCAAGGGATGAGGAAAATGCAGTGGCAACCTGGTACAAGAGGCCGAAACCAGTTGGTCATCTTCCACCTAGACCAGGGCAAGAAAGTCCTGGAGATTGCCGAGATTGACGGAAAAGGACCTCGGCAGATCCGAGTGGTCCGGAAACGGCGCCGTGACCTGCGCTCAGCCGAACCCGCATTCGCCACCGCCCGCTGAGGCGAAAGGGTACGTTTCCTACCCTCCCTTTCCATATTT
>VFHF01000157.1 GCA_009392095.1 SAR202 cluster bacterium | reverse complement strand
AGCCTCTTAGAAATCGGCCCAGTAGATGATAGAGGCGGAAATGAAAGGCAGTTTATGCCAGGGCACTAGCCAAAGCGATGCCGACGATCAAGAATTTTTCAGTGAACAGAAATGCCACCCTAGAGCAGGCCTCCGATAGTCAACCAGTAGAAAACGATGTAGGTGCCGGCGATGACCATCAGCCAGGCTCCAACGGGTTGGGTGTAGGGCAGGATCTTGCGCAACGCGCCAACCATGGCGGTCTTAAAGAAGGCCATCCCCAGTGTCAAGGCCATGATCACCATTCCCATACCCAAGGCGAACAGCAGGAAGTCACTCAAGACCAATGATGCCCCTCGACCGGCCACGCTGATCCCCACCACCGCCAGGAATATCGGCAGGGTGCAACTCAATGAGGCAGTCCCATAGCTGATTCCAAAGATGAAGTACCCCTTCATGCTGACCTGGGCAGGGTTGCCCATATGGCTCGCCGCCCGGGCCGCTACTCCGGTGTATAGCTTGCCCCCGCCGACCATCCTTGCTCCAACTAAGGCGAGACCTATCCCGATGAACAGGCCCAACCATTGCAGCAGGTCGCCGATGAAGCTGGCGCCCAACCCAATTATCAATCCGACGATGCCAAAGAGGACAACGAATCCTGTCGTGACTGTCAGGCCGACCAGCACCGCCCGTCCGATTTGCTGCATCGGCCGGACCGCCTTTTCTGGGTCGCCTGCGTCGCCTAGGTACATCCCCAGGTAGGCAGGCAGCATGGCGAACCCACATGGGTTGACCGCCGAGGCCATCCCCGCGGCCAGCGCGAACAATGCCGACGCACCCACCAGGCCTCCAAGCCAAGAGCTGGAATCGCCGGACAACCTCTCAACGAACAGGTTTACGTCGTCAATACCGCTGTCCCTGCCGATGATGAGGGCGCCGATGAATGCCGTCGCTAGGGCGACGGCGGCGACCACCACTGGCAGAACAACGCTGCGCATAAAATTGGGATTACTGAAGTTGATCGCTTTGCTGATGAGCTGAAACATTTTTCTTGAAGCTCTCTGCATACGGCCGGTGTCTAACGGTCTCTGGATACTCGACCGATCGAGCCGCTCGGTGTGATAACTATTATTACGTCCCGTTTCCGGCCATAGGTTTCATTTCGTCCCGGATGCTATCTGGAAGACCGTGTAAACGTCCTATGACCGTTCTTTTACAAACACTTCATAACTTGTGATGTCCGCTAAATGTTGGGGATGCATCGCAGCAGCAAGACCTTCGAGCACGTCAACCACCCTGGGCCCGTGGCGGGTAGGGATACGGCCGTCGAAGAGGAAGACCTGGCCCAGTTTGACCGCCGGCAGCTCATCCCAGCCCTTCAGATGGGTCAATTTTTCCGATGCATCTTGGCGGACACGGTCCGGGCCATAGCCACAGGGCATGACCATCAGATATTCAGGGGCATAGTCGATTATCTCCTCCCAGGTGAGCTCTCTGGAGAGACCCCCAGCCACCGCTAACCGTTCGGCGCCACCGGCCAACTCCACCAATTCAGGGACCCACTGGCCGGTGTTTCGCAGCGGGTCCAACCAGTCGAGGCACAAAACCCTGGGGCGGGTACCCTCTTTCGCAACGCCGTTCACCACCGCCTGGATCCTGCCTTGCAACGAATCCACCACCTCGTCGCCACGCTGGAAAACGCCTGCGGAAGAAGCTACATTGCGCACATTCTGAAGGATGTCGGCCACGGAATTGGGCCGGATGGTTAAAATCTCAGGCTGGTAGTCCAAGACCTTGGCCGAAGTTTCGAAAACCGACCCGCTGTCGATTGCGCAGACCTCGCACAACTCCTGCGTGATTATCAGGTCGGGCTTTAGTTCGCGCAGTAGGTCGCCGTCGATCCAATAGAGCGGGTTGCTGTTGGCTCTGGCCTGGCGCACGATGCCGTCGATCTCTTCGCTCGAGAGGTGGGTGATCTGACGCACACTCTGGCTGACAACGGGCTTGGTCGCCGCGTCGTCCGGATAGTCGCAGGCATGGGAGACGCCCACAAGCTGGTCTCCCAGGTCCAGGGCGTAAACGATCTCGGTGGCGCTGGGCAAAAGCGAACAGATGCGCATACCGCAAGTATAGATTGCCCCTCTCCTGTCTATCAAATCGCCTGTAAATTCGGCTGATTGACGGGTAGGAGCGTGCTAAAATTGCGGCGCAATATTCGCGTGGTCAATACGAGGTCCGATTGACAGCAAAGATCTTGGACGGCAAGGCCCTGGCGGAAGAGATCAGAGGCGAGGTCGCCACCGGTGTGGCCGAGATGCAGCAGAAGCATAGCGTCACCCCTGGCCTGGCGGCAGTTCTGGTGGGCGACGACCCGGCCTCGGCCATCTACGTGCGCAACAAACGCCGAGCCTGCGAAGAGGTCGGCATGGTTAGCGACACGTTTCTCATGCCCGCCGACTCAACAAACGAACAGGTCCTGGCCCGGGTGCAAGCATTGAACAAAGACCCCCGTTTTCATGGGATCCTGGTCCAACTGCCAATGCCTCCCCAGATCGACGAACGCCTGATCATCGAGTCGCTGGATCCCACCAAGGACGTGGATGGCCTGCACCCGTTCAACGTTGGCAAGCTGGCCCAAGGCAGGGCCGATTTCGTGCCCGGCACCCCGGCCGGCATCCAGCAGATATTGCTGCGTAACGGCCACGACCCGGCCGGCGCCAACGTGGTCGTCTGCGGCCGCAGCGACATCGTGGGCAAGCCTATGGCCCTGCTGCTGATGCAGAGGGCTGATGGGGCCAACGCCACCGTCACCGTTTGCCACACCCGCACCAAGAACCTAGCCGAGATCACCCGCCAGGCAGACATTCTGGTTGCGGCCATCGGGCTACCCAGCACCATCACGGCCGACATGGTCAAGGAAGGCGCGGTGGTTATCGACGTCGGCATCAACCGGGTCGATGATGCATCTCAAAAAAGAGGCTACCGCCTAGAAGGCGATGTTGACTTCGATGCGGTCTCGAAAAAGGCCTCGGCGATCACCCCGGTCCCTGGCGGCGTCGGCCCCATGACCATCGCCATGTTGCTAGTGAACACCCTCACCGCCACCCGCCTCAGCATCCACGGGTGTGGAAGCTGACAGCTGTTGGCAATCAGCTTTCAACCCCTCATGCGCACCAGCGATTTCGACTACCACCTTCCTCCTGAACTGATCGCCCAGAAACCGATAGAGCCTCGTGACTTGTCACGGCTTATGGTCCTGCGTCGGGACACCGGGGCCCTGGAACACCGCCACTTCCCCGACCTGCTGGAATACCTGCGCCCCGGCGATGTGATGGTCTTCAACCAGAGCCGGGTCATCCCCGCCAGGCTGTACGGCCGCCGGGCCGACACGGGCAGCAAGGCCGAGTTCCTGCTACTGCGCCGCAACGCCGACGGCACCTGGCAGGCAATAGCCAGACCAGGTCGGAGGCTGCGGGCTGGGGTGGTGGTGGATATCGACGAAGGGTTTTGGGTGGAAATAGAAGCTTCCCATGAAGACGGTCTAAAAACGGTGCGGCTGTCCACTGAGGAGGGTATCGATCGCTTCGGCCACACACCCCTCCCGCCCTACATCAAGGAAACGTTGGACGACTCAGAACGCTACCAGACGGTGTACTCCCGCCAGCCGGGGAGCGTTGCGGCTCCGACCGCCGGCCTCCATTTCACCGAGGATCTGCTGGAAAAGATACGCGGCCTGGGCGTGGAAACGGTGTTCGTCACGCTCCACGTGGGCCTGGACACCTTCAGACCAGTGGACGAGGACGACCCCACCGACCACAAGATCCACACCGAGCAATACCAAATTGACGCCCAGGCCGCTGAGACGTTGAACCGGGCCCGATCCGACGGGCGGCGCATCATCGCGGTTGGCACAACATCGGTGCGGGTGCTGGAGCAGGCAGCTTTGGACATGGAACAAAAGGGTCAAAGCGCCCTGTCGGAAATCAACGGCGAGGCCAGCCTCTTCATCCTGCCCGGCCACCCCTTCCGGTTGGTGGACGCCATGGTCACCAACTTCCACCTGCCCCGCTCCAGCTTGCTGATGCTGGTATCCGCATTCGTTGAGATCAGTACCGTAGCAGACTCAGAACGAGCGACGGTGTTGGCAGCTTACAGCGATGCAATTAAGCACCGGTATCGGTTCTACAGCTTTGGGGATGCGATGTTTATCGCTTAGGCCACCGTCAGCAGCACATCCCCCAGGGTATCAATCTCAAAATGGACCTCGTCGCCCTTATTCAGGAACTTGGTGCTGACTATGCTGCCGGTCATGACGATCATGTCTTTCTGGAGGCTTTTGCCCCGTTCCGCCAAGTTGTTGGCCAGCCAAGCCAGGGCTTCCAGGGGGTGTCCTAGCACGTCTCCACCCGTGCCGACGCCTGCTGGTTGACCGTTGATAGTCATGGTACCTGTGGCCGCCACCAGGTCGATGTCCTGCCAGTCTATGACCGCCTCGCCAAGGACTATCCCGGCGTTCCAGGAGTTGTCGGCAGCCACATTCAGGAAGTACAGGTCCGTATAGTCGGCGCCCCGGTCGTCCACCAACTCGAAGGCCGGCATCAGCGCGGCCACGGCCCTAGCCACGCTCTCCCGGTCATAGGGAGCGGCGGAAGCAGGCAGGTCTTGCTCCAGCAGCATTGCAATCTCGCATTCGGCGCCCACATGGACGTAATCTGAGGCATTGATGCTCACCGGCGAGTGATGGACCCCGCTGGTGAAGACTGCGCCGGAGGCTGGGTGGCCAAATCCCACCATCTGTTGCATCACGGTCGTGGTGAGGGCCACTTTGTACCCAACGATGGCCCCACGTTCCGGAAAAAGAAGTTCGTGGAAAGCCTCTTGGATGTCATAGGCCTCGTTTATATCCCGGGGGGAGATCCCGTCGGGGAGGGGCTGGTACGGCGTCCTTGCCCGGTGAGCTTCGTGCAAGAACCGCGCTGCCTGCCAGACTTTTTCTTCACTCGTCATGCCGTCCTCCCTGACTACGTCTGGATGCTATGACACGATACGATATATCCCGTCTAGACCAACTGCAACATTTGCAGCACATTTCCGTCCGGGTCTTTGAATGTGGCGACCCAGCCGCCCCAGGACTCCTGCTCCGGTTGGCGGATAAATTCCACCCCGGCCTGAGCCAGCTGCTGTGCCTCGGCATGGATGTCATCTACGCCCAGGTGCGGCATGAAACGGAACGGGTCCTTGGACGCCCCCGAGACTTCATTGTGCAGGCCAATATTGAAGCGCACATCGCCCAATTCAAAGGCGATGAAATCCTCGTGGCGCGAGTGCAGCGGGAGGCGGAGCACGTCGTTGTAGAAAACGTACATGCGCTCCAGGTCTCCGGTCCAGAAAGTAACGCCGATAACGCCGGTAATCATATAGCCCTTCCATTGCCGTCGGGCAGAATTGGATATCACAGGATGCAAAAACGGTCGGCTGGTTGCTCACCGGCCGACCGTTAAATGTCCAGATTGCATCTGTTGCCTAGACTTCGGAAAGTTCGCCACGGCGTTTGGCCAAGGCGCAGCGAGGGCAGAGCCCGTAGAAATCGACCCGCTGCCAGGCCACTTCGAAATCGGAGTTGTCGGCGATCTGCGTGCGCAGCCCCACGACCACGTCTTGAACATCGCTACCAGTCTCAGCATCGATGACGTTCTCGCATCCGATGCACACCAGGTTGACGTGGGGCTCCATGTTGGGCTCGTAACGCGACATCTTCTGGAACGGCAGTTCCTGGATGAGGCCGCTCTTCTGTAGTACGCCCAAGGTGGAATAGATAGTGGCCAGGGTCATGGACGGAAAATGTCCTTTGACCCTCTCATAGATCTGCTGCACGGTAGGGTGGTCGGAGGAATTCAGGACCACCTCTGCGATAGCGAGACGCTGCGGAGTGACCCTGACCGCCCACTCCCGCATCCGCTCGACAAGCTGTTGCTGAGTTAACATTTAGACTCCTGGGAAACGCCGGGAAATTGACCGTCGGGAGCTCAGATTCTCGTTAGAATCCACCGGCGCGGCACGCGACGAATTCAACCCAACTATAACCGGATTCAGCCATCCAGACAACCCTAATTATCACGTTTCTTGACTTTCTTTATTCGGCAAACTGGGGCTAGCTGGAGATATTGTACCAGATTTCACAAGCCTCGGTCAGGCGTGCGTTAAAGCCGAA
>VFHF01000156.1 GCA_009392095.1 SAR202 cluster bacterium | reverse complement strand
GTGGCACACTTTGCAAACATTCCTTTTAAATGACGTTGAGCTGTGGCGTTGTGGCCGGCTGGCGGTGATTATGTAAACATCAACTGATTAAACCCTGTGCTAGAATTTCGACATGTCTCTAGACCGATTCCATCCTCTGGTCCAAGAGTGGTTCAAGAGTAGGTTCTCCGAGCCTACCGAGGCCCAGATAGATGGCTGGCCAGCGATCGCGCAAGGCCGCCACACATTGATCGCCGCTCCCACGGGTTCCGGCAAGACTTTAGCCGCGTTTATGACCTCCATCGACAGTCTGGTCCGGCAAGGCCTGTCCGGTGAGATACCTGACTCGACTCAGGTAGTCTACGTATCGCCCCTCAAGGCGCTTTCAAACGACATCCAGAAGAACCTGGCAACACCATTGGAGGAGATTGCCGAACTGGCCGACGCCGCAGGCACACCGCTGCCCGAGATCAGGGCCGTTGTCCGGACCGGTGACACCAAGGCTTCAGAGCGGGCCAAGATGGCCAAACGCCCGCCACATATCCTGATAACTACCCCCGAGTCCTTGTACATCCTGTTGACCTCCCGCAGCGGCCGGCAAGGCCTGGCCGGCGTCCACACCTTGATACTTGACGAGATACACGCCATCGCCGACGACAAGCGAGGCTCCCATCTGTCCCTGTCCGTCGAACGGCTCTGCGCCTTGGCCGAAAACCCCATCGTCCGCATCGGACTGTCGGCGACCCAACGTCCCATCGAGGAGGTTGGTAGGCTGTTGGTTGGCAGCGATTCGATCGATCCTGAGGGCAAACCCAATTGCCTCATCGTAGACACAGGCCGTTCCCGGACGATTGACCTCGCCATGCAGTTGCCGGAGCGGGAATTGGGACCCATCGCCAGCCATGAATTATGGGGCGAGGCGTTGGATTCGGTCACCGATCTGGTCCGTGCTCATGGCACCACTCTAGTCTTCGTCAACACCCGTCGGCTGGTGGAGCGGGTTTCTCATCAGCTATCGGAACGCCTGGGGGACGACGCGGTAGTCGCCCACCACGGCAGCCTGTCCCGCACTACCCGCCTAGCCGCCGAGCAGAAGCTGAAAGGCGGACAAGTCAAGGTCTGCGTTGCCACCGCATCCCTGGAACTCGGCATTGATATCGGGGTTGTCGACCTGGTCTGCCAGATCGGTTCTCCTCGCTCTATCGGCGTGTTGTTGCAACGAGTGGGACGTTCCGGGCACCAGGTTGGGGGGACGCCCAAAGGCCGGCTTTTTCCGCTGACTAGAGACGAACTGGCTGAATGTATCGCCCTGGCGAGGGCAATCAAGCGGGGCAACCTGGACACTCTGACCATTCCTCCGTGGCCGATGGATGTCTTAGCCCAGCAGATCGTGGCCTCTTGCGCCCAAGAAGAGTGGACCGAATCCGACTTGTTCGCCCTGTGCCGCAAGGCTTATCCATATCGAGAGCTGCCTCGAGAAAAGTTCGACCATGTGATCGAGGTCCTATCCGAGGGATTCACCTCGCGTCAGGGGCGGCGCGGAGCCTTTTTGCATCGCGACGGCATCAACCTCAAGGTCAAGGGAAGGCAGGGTGCGCCCATCGCAGCCATGACCAGCGGCGGCGCCATTCCAGACAATGCCGATTACGATGTGATCCTAGAGCCCGAAGAAACCTTCGTCGGCACCGTCAACGAGGATTTCGCGATTGAGAGTTTGGCCGGCGACGTCTTCTTGCTGGGTAACACTCCTTGGAAGATTCGCCGGGTCGAAAGCGGCAAAGTCCGGGTTGAAGATGCTCAGGGCCAGCCGCCCACTGTCCCGTTTTGGCTAGGAGAAGCGCCAGGCCGCACCTGGGAATTGTCACAAGAGATATCCGATCTCCGAGAAGGCATCGACCAACGATTGGACGACCACGCCAAGGCGCAGGACTGGGTGATGTCGGAATCCGGGGTCGACCAAGAGTCCAGCAGGCAGTTGGTCGCCTATATAGAAGAGGGCAAGCGGATCCTCGGCGTGGTCCCATCGAAGAACAAAGTGGTTGCCGAGCGGTTCTTTGATGAGAGCGGCGGCATGCAGTTGGTGATTCACGCACCCTTCGGAGCCAAGATCAACCGGGCCTGGGGTATGTCGCTGCGGAAGAAGATCTGCCGTAGCTTCGACTTCGAACTGCAGGCCTCGGCCACAGATGATGGATTGAATTTCTCCCTTGGGCCTGGGCTGTCCATGCCAGTGGATGAGGTATTCGCTTACTTGAACGAGCGAACCATTCAAGAAGTCCTCGAGCAGGCAATTCTGCAAGCCCCGTTATTTGGCACGCGCTGGCGTTGGAATTCGACCAGGGCACTGGCGATACTGCGCCACACCGGTGGGCGCAAAGTGCCAGCTCCTTTGGTCCGGATACGCTCAGAAGACCTGTTGGCCGCGGTATTCCCGGACCAGGTGGCCTGCCAGGACAACGCCATGCCCGGCGACATTGAGATTCCCGACCATCCTCTGGTCTTCGAGACCATGCGGGACTGCCTCACCGAAGCGACGGACGTGGAAGGCTGCAAAAACTTATTGGGCGGCATAGGAGACGGCAGCATCGAGATATTCGGGCGGGACACGGTCCAACCGTCAGCATTCTCTCACCAAATACTGAACGCCATGCCCTACGCATTCCTGGACGACGCTCCCTTGGAAGAGCGCCGCGCCAGAGCGGTCTCATTGCGCAGGGCGCTGCCAGAAGACTCCCGCGACCTTAGCTCACTTAACCCAACGGCCATCGAGAGCGAATCCGCCAACGCCTGGCCCAGGATGCAGAACGCCGACGAACTGCACGACGCGCTACTGGTGCTAGGTGTGCTCTCTGAATTGACTGCTCTTGCCAGCGCCTCAGATGACGGGATGGGGGCCATCGAGCAATGGTTCGAGTCATTGATGATTGAAAACCGAGTCTTCCGGATGGAATCGGACGCCGTTACGTACTGGGTGGCGGCGGAGAGGCTGGTGTTGTTGAATTCTGTTTACCCTGAAGCGATATTCACCCCGGCCCCTCCGGCACATCTGTTGGAAGCGCCGGCTGATCAGGAAGAGAACGCCCGGGAGAACAACATCTGTTGGGTAATGCGCGGCTGGGTGGAGTGTTCCGGTCCCCTGACCGCCACCGAATTGGTCCGATCGCTGGGTATCGCCCTCGACGACATCGTATACGCCCTCGCCTGCCTGGAGAACGAGGGCGTGGTGCTCAGAGGCAGTTTCCGCACCCACGTGGAAGAGGAAGAGTTCTGCGACCGCCGCATACTGTCGCGCATCCACCGGTCGACCATAGATACCCTGCGCCGGGAAGTTGAACCGGTCTCCTCGTCGGCCTTCATGCGGTTCCTGCTGCGTTGGCAGCACGTTGACCCGGCAGCCCAGTTGCAAGGCGACGGCGGGCTCCTGGCAGCCATCGAGCAGCTACAAGGGTTCGAGTCAGCGTCCGGGGCCATAGAAGATGAGGTCCTCCTCTCACGGGTGTCTGACTACAGCCCGGTGATGCTGGACCGGTTGTGCCTGGGCGGAGAGGTGCTCTGGGGCCGGGTCTCATTACAGGCGAGCGAAACCCAAAATGGGACCTCCTCGCCGTTGAGCCGCTCGGCATTCTCCAGGGCCACGCCCATCACCATGGTCCTGCGGAATTCCCTGGACTGGATACTTGGGCCAACCGGGCAGTACGCTGAGGGTCTAACCGGCGCCACAAAAGAGGTGGTCGAATTTTTGAACAAACGCGGAGCGTCATTCCTTTCCGACATCGTTTCGGCAACGCAGCGGCTGCCCTCGGATGTGGAAGAGGCGCTGTGGACACTTGCTGCTTCAGGAAGGGTCACTGTCGACGGCGTCGAAGCGCTACGGCACCGTCTTGGCGGAACAGCCAGACGTCCACGCCCGAATGGGCGAAACGGCAGACCCAACAACCCGCCCAACCAGAATCGAAGGCGAGGCTACAGCCGCTGGTCACTGCTGGAGCCATTTGACCCGGTGGCCGACCGCAGCGAACCCATCGCTCGCCAACTTCTGGACCGGTACGGCGTCGTCTTCCCGGAACTGTTGGCCCGTGACGCCCTGACCTACCGCTGGCGCGACTTGGTACGCGTCTTCCGGCGTTTGGAGGCCCGAGGTGAGATTCGGGGAGGGCGGTTCGTGTCCGGCTTCATCGGAGAGCAGTTTGCCCTTCCGGAGGCGGTCGAATTTCTCCGAAAGACCAAAAACGCTGAGCCCGACGGGCGCTTCATCGCCATCTCCGCCTGCGATCCTCTGAACCTGGCCGGAATCCTATCTCCTGGACACAAAGTGCCCGCGGTGATGCGCAATCGGTTGGTGTTCCGGGACGGCGTGCCAATTGTCTCCATGGAGAACGGTTCCGTGGTCGAATTAACCAACGCCAGCCCGGATATCATGGAACGGGCCAAAGTCCCCTTGAGGGTTCCCATTTCCCACGCCGGTTACCAGATGGACAAACCGGACTTGGTAACGGTGTAAGTCCGGCGCAACCGGAACACTGCCCCCGAATTGATAATCCTGCGGGGCTATGCTAACGTTGCTAGGCACTTCTGTGAGCACTTTCCCGCCCTCCTTAGCCTCGATTTAGGCTGATTCGTTCGAGGCGATTTCAGGAGGCAAAAACATAAAGGCGGCCCCTTTGTCCGAGTTCCGTTTCTCTCCCAACCCAAACCGGGCCCATCTGGTCAAGTGGCAGCCCTGGAGCCCAGCAGCATTCACCAAAGCCCAGGAAGAAGACAAGCCCGTTCTACTGTCCATCTCCGCCGTTTGGTGCTATTGGTGCCACGTGATGGACGATGATACCTACTCGGACCCCGAGGTCCAGGACCTCCTCAACGAGCACTTCGTAACCATCCGGGTGGACAATGACCACCGGCCCGACATCAACGCCAGATACAACGTTGGTGGATGGCCCACGACGGCCTTCCTCACTGGCCACGGCGGCCTCATCGGCGGAGCGACCTATCTGCCTCCCGAGCAGTTGATCTCCATGATCACGGAATTCGCCGAGGCCTACAAGAATGACCGCCCAACACTCTACACTCAGGCCAGGGACCTACTGAACACACGTAAGGATCATGCGCAGCGGTTCGTAGCCAGTAGCCAATTGGAAGAATCGATGACCGACCGGGTCTCGCGTATCGTCGTGGGGTCTTATGACGCCACCAATGGCGGGTTTGGCAGTGAGCCAAAATTCCCCAACGCGTCAATCTTGCGCTTCTTGAATCATCAGTACCGCACCACCGGCGAAGATTTCTTTGCATCGATGCTGATCAAGACCCTCGATAGCCTGTCGGATGGGCAGGTGCACGACAGCTCCGACGGCGGTTTCTTCAGGCACTGCGCACAGGCTGATTGGACCCAACCGCAGCACGAAAAGATGCTGGAAGACAATCTAAGGCTGGCCCGAGAGTTCTTGGACGCCAGTATCTTGCTGAACCGGCCGAAATACCGTGAAACGGCGAAACAGACCTTCGATTACTTGCTGGAGCAGCTCTACGATCCGGCCGTGCCCGGATTCCGGGGCAGCCAAGGCGCCCATTCAGATTACTTCTCGCTGAGCCCGGATCAGCGGACCGCCGATGCCCGCCCCGAGTCGGACCCATCTTGTTACGCCAGCAACAATGGGTTAGCAGTGACCGTTCTGCTAGACGCGGCTTGGAAATTGGGCGACCTTTCGTTGCAAACCAAAGCTCTTCAAACGTTAGAGACATTGGATTCCGCGGCTAGGTCAGGCTCTTTCAGCCACGTCTATTCGGAGCAAGGCCCGTCCGATGTTCCGGCGTTCTTCACCGACTGGGTCTGGCTGTTAACTGCATTGGTCCAGGCGCACGGCAACACCGCTGCGGAGGGGTATCTCGAACGGGCGGTTGCTGTTGCCCAAATAATGGTAGACGGGTTCTTTGACCAAAAAGCCGGTGGTTTCTTCGATATCGAAGACCAGCCGGACGGTATAGGCCATCTCCAGATTAAAGAGAAGGTTTTGGCTGACAACACCGTCGCCGCCCAGGCTTTGATCCGGTTGCATCAGACCACCAGGAATGCAGACTACCGGCAGATAGCGGAGGCTACGCTGAGCGCCTTTGTCGAAACATTCAGAGAGCAGGGGGAGTTCGCTGCCGACTACGGTCTTACCGTGCACCTGCTGAACAACGACCTTGTGGAAGTGACCGTCGAAGGTAAGCCTGAAGACGCCGGATGCCAGGCCTTGTTAGCCGCTGCCGTCCGTCTTCCCCAACCCAACCTCGACATCAAAACGATTGTGGCCGTTGATGGTGACAGTGTCGCCCGAGCCCACGTTTGCCTGGATACGGTGTGTTTGCCACCGGTGGACTCGCCCGCTGAACTGTCGGAAGCGGTGGCCGGACTAACAAAACAGCAGGAGAGCCCGTTCCAAGATATATTCCAGGTCTTCCCCGGCGCCTAACAACCAAGACTAAACGCCAGCTATCGGCCGATTTCGCTCCTGGCATGGGCATGGCGTATCATCACATCAAAAACTAATGGAGGATTGTGTGCTGCGTAGCGCGGACTGCGGCTCCCTGAGAGACGAAAATGCCGGCGACCAAGTTACCCTAGCGGGCTGGGTCGGCCGGAGGCGTGACCACGGTGGAATCATCTTTCTTGACCTGCGGGACAGGTCAGGCGCCGTTCAAGTTGTATTCAACCCAGAGACCGACGCCGATGCCACACGGGTCGCCGAAGAGGTCAGGGGCGAGTGGGTCGTCCAGATCAAGGGCACGGTCAATCGCCGTCCCGAGGGCAGTGAGAACCCAGCCATGGCCACCGGCGATGTGGAAGTTATGGTCACGGAGATCACCGTCCTGAACCGGTCGCTGACCCCTCCTTTCTACATCGAAGAAGACGCCGAGGCCGACGAAAGCCTGCGCCTGAGGTACCGCTACCTGGACCTGCGGCGGCCGCCCATGCTGCGCAACTTGACATTACGGCACCACGTGGTCAAGTACATCCGGGACTTCCTGAGCGACCGCGACTTTTTGGAGATCGAAACCCCGATACTCATCAAGAGCACCCCCGAGGGCGCCCGAGATTTCCTGGTGCCTAGCCGGATGCAGCCGGGTAATTTCTACGCCCTGCCACAATCTCCCCAGCAGATGAAACAACTGCTCATGGTCTCCGGTATCGAACGCTATTTCCAGATCGCCCGCTGCTTCCGCGACGAAGACCTGCGCGCCGACCGGCAACTGGAATTTACCCAGTTGGACCTGGAGATGAGCTTTGTAGAAGAGGATGACATCCTGGACCTGACTGAGGAGCTGTATATCGGGATGATCGAGTCGGTGACCCCGGATAAAAGATTAAGGAAGCCATTCCCCAGAATCACGCATGCCGAGGCTCTGGAGCGCTACGCCTCGGACAAACCTGACATTCGGTTCGGCCTGGAGATGACCGACGTTTCAGAATTGGCCAGCGAAACTGAGTTTAGGGTGTTTCTGTCCACGGTGGAGGGCGGCGGCCAGATAAAAGGGTTCGTCGTGCCAGGCCAGGCTGGTTTCGTTACCGGCCAGATGAAAGACTTGGATGACACTGCTAAAGCGTCGGGCGCCGGCGGACTGGCCCACATCCGATACCGGGGGACCAATCCCGTTGACCGACTCTCGGAAGACGAGATCCTACAGTCGGCGGGGCTGCGGATGCCAGCGGAATGGCACCGACGGCTGGCAGACAAGATGGGCGCCGGGCCAGGAGACATGATTCTGCTGATGGCCGGTCGTCAGCCGCGCCTGAACGTCTGGCTTTCGGCCATGCGGAACCACGTTAGCGAGTTGTTGGGATTGCCCGATCCTGATGAATTGGCCTTTGCCTTCGTCACCAAGTTCCCGTTGTTCGATTGGAACGAAGACGCCAGGCGCTGGGATTCGTCCCACCATCCCTTCACCTCCCCAGAGGACGGTCAAGAAGGCGAGTTGGACGGCGAGAATCTGGGCAATATCAAATCGAAAGCCTACGACCTGGTCTGCAACGGATCCGAACTGGCCAGTGGCAGCATCCGGATCCACAACCGCCAGCTTCAAGAGAAAATATTTGCCATACTGGGCCACTCCAAGGAGGAGGTTGAGTCCCGGTTCGGCCCGATACTGGAAGCCTTTGAGTACGGCGCGCCGCCTCACGGCGGCATCGCGCCAGGAATAGACCGTCTGGTGGCGATTCTCTGTGGCAGCCCTTCCATTCGTGACGTGATTGCTTTCCCCAAGACTCAAAGCGGCACAGATCTGCTATTCGAGGCGCCGACCCCGGTGCACCCAAAGCAACTTGAAGAGCTATCGCTTCGGATCACAGAAAAGCCGGACTGACTGTCTTACTTGCCCACAATAAAAGGCCCGCCGAATTGATCCGCGGGCCTTTTCCATTCACCGAATCAGGTTTGGCCTACTTAGGCTGCGCCTTTGCGAGCTTCGCCGGTAAGTTTTGCCCTGGTGTAGAAAGCAAGGGCGGCGGCTTCTGTGTTCTCTGCTTTGCCGGCCCAAGCGGTCAAGGGCGCTCCTTGGAGGCTACGGCCAAAGGAGAAGCTTAACTCCCACGGCGCCTTGGCGGCGGCAGCTTGCTTGTTGAGCGCATTCAGATTGGCCGTCACCGAATCGTCCGGTTCCCCGCCGGAGAGGAACACTACTCCTGGAACGGAGGCCGGCAATGTGCGCTTGAAGCATTCGATGGTCCGCTCGGCCACTTCATCGGGGTCGGCCCGTTTTGCCGATGAGCCTCCGGAGATCACCATGCTGGGCTTCAGCAACATCCCTTCCAGCAGGACTTTCTGCTGGGCCAGTTGGTCGAAGACCTCACGCAGGGTTTCTTCCGTGACTTCGAAACACCGGTCGATATCATGGTCTCCGTCGCGCAGCACCTCCGGCTCCACGATGGGCACCAGGCCTGCCTCCTGACTCAACGCAGCAAAGCGGGCCAGGGCGTGGGCGTTCGCGGCCAGACCGTATGAGGTAGGCGTGTTGTCGCTGATACTAATCACGGCCCGCCATTTGGTGAACCCGGCCCCTAAATCGTTGTACTCTTTGAGCCTGTCCCGGAGACCGTCCAATCCTTCGGTCACCAGTTCATCCGAGGCTTCCGGCAGCGGCACGGTGCCTTTGTCGACCTTGATACCCGGGATAATTCCCCGGTCAGACAAAACTTTAACCATGGAGGTGCCATCGGCGGCGTCCTGTCGAATGGTCTCATCGAATAAGATCACGCCGCTTATGAACTCGTCCACACCCGCGGTGCGAAATAGCATCTCCCGGTAATTCCGGCGGTTGTCCTCAGTGGACTCAACATTGATGCTGTCAAATCGTCTTTTTATTGTGCCGCTACTTTCGTCGGCAGCCAGGATACCCTTCCCTTCCGCAACCAGCGCCCGAGCGGTCTGGACTAATCGTTGTTTATCCATTGGTCACCTCTCATTCCCGTATTATCCTGGTTATGTATAGTTGCGACAAGTCTCTTAGCCGCCACTAATCACGGAAACCGTAGCCTCAACAACGTCCTTGTTGCCCAGGATAAGCGGGGTCCGTTGGTGCAATTCCTTCGGTATGATGTCCAATATTCTCGCGTAACCGGTCGATGCGGCCCCGCCGGCCTGCTCGGCAACGTATCCCAGTGGGTTAGCTTCGTACATCAAACGCAGACGGCCGTCTTTCCGGTTCGTGTCGGCAGGATAGGCGAAGATTCCGCCCTTCAGGAGGTTCCGGTGGAAATCAGCCACCAATGAGCCCACGTAACGCTGGGAGTATTTGTCTCTGAGCATCCCGATGGCGCGCTGGGTCGGCTCATCCAACACCTTGTTGTTGCCTTCGTTGGTGCTGTAGTAAGGGCAGTCCGCCGGGATCTTGATATTCGGGTGGGTAACAGCGAAGGTCCCGGATTCGGTGTCCAAAGTGAATCCGCAGACATTGTTCGCGGTGGCCAAAACCAACACAGTGCTGGACCCGTAGACCACATACGCCGCAGCTACCTGTTCATTGCCTGGCCGCAGCAGAGAATCGTCGTTTACAATTTCTCCGGGCCTTCTTATCCAGATACCGAATATGGAGCCGATACTCACGGCGACGTCGATATTGGAGGAGCCGTCCAACGGGTCCATCAGGACGATGTATCCGTTGGCAACCTCGCCTTCGACTATGACCGGGTCCTCGATCTCTTCGCACCCTATCGCAGCCACTTGGCCCGACTGGGAAAGCGTCTCGACGAATGTGTCGGAACTGGCTGTGTCCAGACGCTGGACGATCTCACCCTGAACGTTAACCTCGCCAGTGACACCCAGCGTATCGGTCAAGGCGGCCTGCTGGACCTGTTGTTGAATCCGGCGAGCGCCTTCCGCGATCGCCATTATGACTGCTTCCAGCCCTTGATTCTGCCCTTTGTCCCGGGCTACGTATTCTTGAAGTGTGGTCCTCTGACCTGCTGCCGGCACGCTTTACCTCCCACGCTGAAATGCCTGAATCACCAGTCTATGCCCAAATCGGGCAACACCTAGTCTTTCTATACGAATTACGGTAGTCCATGTCGGTGCCATTATCCGTAATCTCTGTATGCAAGGTCGAAGTAAACCA